>CAZMDT010000011.1:0-22246 GCA_964564965.1 uncultured Planctomycetaceae bacterium
AAGAATGCGCAAGAACAGGGAAGAACGCGCAAGAATGCGCAAGAACGCGCAAGAATCGGGAAGAATGCGCAAGAACGCGCAAGAAGTTGCGGGGCCCCCAGGGGGGTCGCCACGCGGCCGGAGCGGCCGTATAATGCGGCGTGAAAGGAACGTTTCTGAGCGCTGCACCGTTGATGAGGGTGGCCGAAGGGCCACGGCTGTGATGGCCGATCGCCGGGACTTCGAGACGATGGCGCTGCCGCACCTGAAGGTGGTGTATCGGGCGGCATACGCCTTGGCTGGCCGGGCCGACCAGGCCGAGGACCTCGCCCAGGCGACGTTCCTGAAGGCGCTTCAGGCGTTCGGGGCGTTCAAGCCGGGGACGAGCTGCAAGGCATGGCTGCTTCGCATCCTGCGCAACACGTGGATCGACAGGCTCCGCCACCGGAAGGTGGTGGGGACGGTGGTGCCGGTGGAGGAGTCGCTGATCGCCGCGAAGCCGGCGGGCGACCCGCCGGACTGGCCCGACGCCGCCGAGGTGCTGGAGAGCTTCTCCGACGCCGAGGTGATCCGCGCCCTCGCCACCCTCGGCGAGGAGCAGCGGCTGACGCTGTACCTGATGGACGTGGAGCGTCTCAGCCAGGAAGAGGTCGCGGCGGCCACGGGCGTGGCCGTCGGGACGGTGAAGAGCCGCACGAGCCGGGCCCGCGCCGCCCTGAAGGCGAAGCTCCGGTCGCACGCCGAGGACCTGGGGCTGACCGGTGAAAGACGATGACGCACCTGAGCGACGAACAGATCGAGGCGCTGCTGGGTGAGGGTCGCGAAGACCCGCACCTCAGGGAGTGCCCGGCCTGCCGGCAGCGGCTCGCCGAGGCCCGCGCCGTGCGCGAGCGCGTGCGCAAGGCCTTCGCGTCCGTCGAGCCGCCGGCGGGCTTCGCCGAACGGCTCCGCCGAAGTCTGCAACAGCCGCCCGTCGAGGATGCCCCCGCCGCGGCCGAACGCCCACGCAGGCCGCTCTACATCCGCCTGCTGCCGGTGCTGGCGGCCGCCGCCGTGCTGCTGATCGCCATCCCCGCCGGCTACGAGATCTTCGCGCCGGCCCCGGCAGCGGCGGCGCTGGCGCAGATACACGCGGACGGCGTGGCCGGGCGGGGCGGCTTCCGGCCCGAGACGGACGTCGGCCGCATGACGGCGTATCTCGCGGGCTCAGCCGATGTCCGCCCCGAGGCCCCCACCATCTGCCAGAGGTGCTCGACGCTGGCGGGCGGGTGCGCGGCGGAGTTCCGGGGGCGGCGTGTGCCCGCGTACTGCATTACCACGCCGGAGGGGAAGGTGACGATCATCGACCTGGCCGAGTCGCCGGGGGATCTCGGCCTGGAACGGGCGGGCGAGCGCAACGGCCTGCCCGTCTGGACCGGCGAGCATGACGGCACCCGCCTGGCGGCCACGGTGTTCCGGGGGCGGACGTACGTGGCCGTCGGCGAGCTTGCGGCGGCGGACATGGCGGACCTGCTGACGTGGGCGGTTCCGCGGGCGGCGGAGGCGAGCGCGGATGGGGGCGCGCCGCCGTTCGTCTGCCCGTTCTGCGGGCGCCACGCCGCGGGGCAGGCCCAGTAGCACGCCCGTCGCCCCCCCTCGCGGCACCGGCAACGCAGGGGTCGCCGCCCCCGGGCGTGCCTTGCGGGTGGCGACGGCTACATCCGCTTGATGCGTGCTCGACCGAAGCGGATCAGGACGGCCGCGAGAGCCGGCACGGCGGCCACCACGATGATGCCGATGATCAACTGGTCGAGGGTGAGCCCGCGGTCGGCCCCTGGGCCCCTGCGGCGGATGGCGGGGGCGCTGGTCACAGCCGGCATGGTGGCGGGCGCCGTTGGAGAAGTGTCGGCAAGGGACGCCGGCTGGGTCGTGGCGGCGGTCGTCGGCGTGGCGGTCACGTGCGTCGCCGGCTGGGTGGCCGCGGACCCGTGGCGGCCCGGCTGGGGCGCCGGGGCGCTTGCCGCCGCGCTCGGCGCGCCATCGGGCGCGGGCTCCGCCGCCGCCGAAGCAGCCCACGCCGCGCCAACCAGCACCAACGCCACGAACTTCACCGGCGCCATGCTCAGACCTCTGATCGCCTCTGGCGGTCATGCGCCGCGGCACGACCGGGGAGCAACATCATACACCGGATGCCTCGCCACGCCACCCCGCCGAGCGCCCGTTAGTCGAGCCGGCGCTCGCCGCGCGGTCCGACAGACCGCCCGGCGGCGCAGCCGGGTCAGACCATGGGGACCGGACATCTTCCGAAGCGCTACAAGGAGCACGAGACATGCTCGCCCCATGGACTGACGCGAAGCGCGGCACGCGGGCCACCGCAGCCGCCATTCTGGTTGCCGGGTGGTGGTTCCTGACGGCCGGCGCAGGGAGCGCAGGAGGAGAGAACATCGTGTTCCCCAAGGGCGCCTGCGTAACGAACATCCGCGAGGCGCCGTACAAGGCCAAGGGCGACGGCAAGACGGACGACACGGCCGCCTTCCAGAAAGCGCTTCTCGCGCAGCCGAAGAACACACTGATCTACGTGCCCGACGGCACGTACGTCATCTCCGACACGCTTCGCTGGGGCACGCGCCAGACGCGCCAGGTCCTCCAAGGCCAGAGCATGGACGGCACGATCCTCAGGCTGAAGGACCAGTGCCCCGGCTACCAGGACCCGGCGCGGCCGAAGGCGATGGTCTGGACCGGCCAGAAGCCCGCCCAGCGTTTCCGCAACGGCATCCGCAACCTGACGTTCGACATCGGGCGGGGCAACCCCGGCGCCATCGGCGTGCAGTTCATCGCGAACAACCAGGGCGGGGTGGAGCACGTGCGAATCCAGAGCCCGGACGAGCACGGCGTCATCGGCCTGGACCTGGGCTATACGAACGAACAGGGCCCCTGCCTGATCCGCCACGTCCACGTGATCGGCTTCGGGATCGGGATCATGACGAGGTACGCCGTGGACAGCGTGACGCTGGAGCACATCACGGTGGAGAAGCAGCGGCAGTACGGCTTCGTCAACGAGCGGCAGTGCCTGAGCATCCGCAAGTTCCGCAGCGTCAACGCGGTGACCGGGTTCTTCAACAGCAAGGGCGGCAGCGTGTCGACGCTGCTGGACTCGCAGATCAAGGGAGCCGCCGGGGCGGAGGACGTCCCGGCGGTGCTGAACGCCTCCACCGACGGCGAGGCGGGCGTGTTCGTCCGCAACCTTGTGACCTCCGGCTACAAGGTGGCGATCGAGAACCGCTGCGGGACGAAGCAGGGCGCCCCAGGCCCGAACGTGGATGAGTTCGTCTCGCACCCGGTGCTGAGCCTGTTCCCCTCGCCGAAGCGGTCGCTGAACCTGCCGATCAAGGAGACGCCCGAGGTGCCATGGGGCGACCCGAAGGACTGGACATGCGTCGGCGACCTCCAGCCGGCCACGACCGGCACGGGGCCCAAGGCAACCCGGAACTACGCCGAGGCGGTCCAGAAGGCCATCGACGCGGGCGCGACCACCGTCTGCTTTCCCAACGCCCGCTGGGGCCGGGGGGTCGGCCCGAACGGCCAGCAGCTCCCGCTGTACGGCAGCATCCACGTCCGCGGCAAGGTGCGGCGGATCATCGGCTGCGAGGGCGAGCTCGGGCGCGCGGGGCGGGGCAGCGCGGCGCTGGCGCCGACGTTCATCATCGAGGACGGCGAGGCGCCCGTGGTGGTCATCGAGCGGTTCGACACGATCTACGCCGGGCTGCGGATCATCCACCGGTCCGGGCGGACGCTGGTGGTCCACAGCCTCGCGGCCAGCCCGATCGTCATCGAGAAGGGCGCCGGGGACGTGTTCATCGACGACGTGGTGTCCGGCTCGGTGCGCCTGCACGGCGGGCGGCTGTGGGCACGGCAGCTCAACGTCGAGGGGCGGGGCGAGCCGAAGGTGCTCAACGACGGCGGGGACCTGTGGATCCTGGGGATCAAGACCGAGGGCGACTCGACGGCCGTGGACACCCGCGGCGGCGGACGCACCGAGGTGGCCGGCGGGTTCATCTACGCCAACGGCAACAGCGACCCGCAGAAGAAGATGTTTCGGAATCACGATTCCTCGCTGTCGTTCACGATCGGGGAGCTGGTGATTCGGAACCAGCCGTTCCATCCGGTGCTGGAGGTGCGGGACGGCGTCACGAAGGAGCTGCCGAAGGGCACGAACGCCTACCGCGGGCAGGGCACGCTGATCTCGCTTTACACCGGCTACCGCGCGCCGCGGGATTGAGAGCCCGCCCGCGGCGAACCGGGCGAACCGCCAGTGCGGCACCGGTTCCCCGCCCGGCCACGTGCGTGCCTGCGGGGGGCGCGCAACCGGGAAGAGCAGCCCGGGACCGCAAGCCGGCCGCGCCCGGCGGTGAGGCCGAAGGATTCGCAAGGAATTGCTTTGACATATCGTCACATCTGCGGTACCATGCATTCGGTCAACGTTACCCGAAAACGTTTTCCACGCCCATATGAGCACCGAGACGAGCCAGTGACCCATGTCACCGTCAAGGACGTCGCCAGACGAAGCGGGCTGTCGCTGACCACCGTCAGCCGCGTCCTCAACGGGCTGTCAGATCACTTCACCGAGCAGACTCGCTTCCGCGTCATGCAGGCGGTCCACGACCTGGACTACCGCCCCCACAGCGGTGCGCGCGCCATCCGCAAGGGTCGGTTCGGGACGGCGGCGCTGGTGCTCAGCACGGCCGCCGACGGGCGGAGCACGCTGCCGGGCCCGCTGCTTCACGGCGTGACGACGGCCCTGGAGGCCGCCGGGATGCATCTGACCATCGCCCTGCTGCCGGACGAGAAGCTCACCAGCGAGGGTTTCATCCCGAAGATCCTCCGCGAGTGGACCGCCGACGGGCTGCTGATCAACTACCACAAGCTCATCCCGCCGCGCATGATCCAGTTGATCCGGGACAACGGGCTGCCATCGGTCTGGCTGAACCGCAAGGGCGAGCACGACTGCGTTCGCCCCGACGACCTGGCCGCCGGGCGCGAGGCCGCCCGCCGGCTCATCCGGGCCGGGCACCGGCGCATTGCCTACGTGAGCTTCTCCTACAAGACCGAAAGCCTGCACTACAGCGAGGTGGACCGCCGCGAGGGGTGCTGCCAGGCCCTGCGGGAGGCGGGCCTGACGCCGCGCGCCGTGGACCGTTACAACGTTCCCGGCGGGGCGGACGGCTCGCGGGCGGGCCAGGCCGAGGCCCTGCTGGCCGCCCCCGACCGCCCCACGGGCATGGTGGTCTACGGGGCGTCCAGCCTTGGGGCGATCCTCCTGTGCGCCCTCCAGCGCGGGCTGTGCGTGCCGGGCGATCTGTCGTTCGTCACGTTTCACGGCTCGCCCGTGCAGTTGGGGCTCGTCCCCACGGCGATGACGATACCCCAGGCGCACGTGGGCGCCGCGGCCGTGGAGATGCTCACGGAGAAGATGGACCAGCCGCAACGGCGCGTTCCGTCGCGCGTGATCCAGTTCGGCTTCTCGGAGGGCGAGACGCTCGCCCCACCCCGCGAGGCACGGACCGGCGATGGACGCGAATGACCCGAGAACCGTTTCAGAATCAGAAGAGGACCGGAAAGGAGACGAAAGATGAGAAAGGCAACGGTGTGCGGCATTGTGGCGGGCGTGCTGCTGTGGGCGGCGGCCGGGCCGGCGGGCGCGGACTCCATCACCACGCTGAGCGGCAGCGGCGCGGACAGTTGGGCCAACAAGGAGGCGGCGGACACCAACTACGGCGGCGACGATCTGATGCAGACCAACTACCGCGCCGCCCAGCGCTATCGCATCATGTACGTGCGGTTCGACCTCAGCTCGCTGGGCTTCGACAAGAGTCTCGTCGACACCGTTGAACTGAGCCTGGTTTACGACCACGCCAGCGCGGGCGCCGGATACGCGCCGATCAAGGTGTACGGCCTGAACGACCTGGACGCGGGCGAGAGCTGGATCGAGACCGGCGCGAGCGGGTTGACGTGGAATAACGCCCCGGGCCGGTCCGGCAACGGGGTGGACACGTCTGCGGCGCCGGAGCTGGCGGAGATCCCGGCCGTTCCCTCACCGGGCGATCCCATCGCCGTCAGCAGCGCCGCGATGGCCGAGTTCCTGCGGAACGACACCAACGGCGTGGTGACGTTTCTTCTCCAGGACACCACGAGCGACTCCGACACCTTCTGGCGGACGAAGGAATACGACGTGGACAGCGTGCCGACGCTGACGATCACCCAGAGGGCCCCGGCGATTCCCGAGCCGCTGTCGCTGCTGGGCACCGTGGCGGGCGCGGGTGCCGTGGCGGGCTACGTCCGCCGACGCAGACGCGCCTAGGCATGGCGAGGTGCCCATGGTGCGAAGGCGCACCGGAGGCCCGGCCCCGCCCCGCGAGCCGAGGGCGGCACGGCATGCCGGCGGCGCGAAGCGTGAAGGGACGCTTGCCCCGGCCGGCGCCCTTCCGCTCCTCTGTTTCAGGAATCGCGACGTGCCCGGATGCAGGGCCGAGGCGGCGCGTCGGCCGGGCCATGACGGTGCCATGACTGCACGAGCCGCCAGCAGGTCTGCACGCCGGAACGCACCTGGCACGCGTTCGCGCCGCGGCCGCCGGCTGTCCATCCGCCCGGGCCGACATGGTTTCACGCTGATTGAGCTGTTGGTCGTCATCGCGATCATCGCGCTGCTGCTGACGCTGCTGATGCCCTCGCTGGAGGTGGCGAGGGAGCTGGCCCGGCAGGCGGTGTGCGCCTCGAACCTGCACGCCTGGGGCCTGAGCGCCCACGTGTTCTCCTCGGAGCACGACAACATCCTGCCCGGCGGCTTCCACACCAGCCACTGGCAGCTCTTCGCGCAGGCGCACTTCCTCCGCCTCGGCACGTCCGCCCTCTACGGCGCCACCTACGCGGGCTATCCCGTCAAGATGGAGAACGGGTGGTTCGAGGAGTACGACGACTGGAAGCAGCCCAACAGCGGCACGACGGGCCGGCCGTGGCCCATCTGGCGATGGGTCGGCACGAGCTGGGACACCTGGCAGAAGTACGGCCTGGGCTTCGGTCAGCTTCAGTGCCCCAGCAGCGGACGCCGGGTCGCCGGCGGCGACCACAAGGCCAGCTACGAGATGCACGGGCACGTCGCCACCAGCTACGTGTACCCCGCCGGGTGCTACTACGATGCCTCGTACGGCAGCAAGCCGCACTGGTATGCGGGCGGGGCGGCCGGGGCGGCGACGGCCTACGCGTGGGTGTCCAACGCCGCGATACCCCCCCCGGCGGTGTCGGCGGGCGAGGAAAACCTCTCGGCCCGAATCCTTGCGGCGGACCTGGTCTCCTACAGCAGCGCCGCCGGAGCAGGAACGTGGAACCACCCGAGCCGGGTCGATCCTCGCCTGCCCGGGGCCCAGCATCTCCTGTATGGCGACGGACGCGTCCAGCGCCGCCCGGAAGGCTACTACACGCAGCCGGTCAGCGACATCAACTACAGCCTCGCCGGACAGGCTGTCACCTACTACCACTGGAGTCAGTGAGCCCGGGGCCCGGGCCCGCCCGGCGAATCAGCAACGACACGGCGCCCACGCGCCGGAGGTGCCGGACCCGTGCCGACCTTCTCGCCGGCCTTGACCGTCTTCCTGAAGCCCGGGTGAGGCGCACGGCGGCGCAGGGCGCCCCGCGCCGGGGTGGGCCGAACGTCACGGCTGCGCCGTCTTGGCCGGGGGGTACTTCACCGAGCAGCCGTAAGGCCGCGTCTCCGGTGTGGCCACCGGGCGCCCGGCGAGCAGGTCCTCCAGCGCCTTGGCGAGGTAGTTGGTGGGGGCCTTCTCGCGCCCGCGAGGGTCGTTGTCGATGGCGCCGCGGTACACGATCTCGCCCGCGCCGTTGATGACGAACATGTGCGGGGTGCTCTTGGCCTCGTAGAGATGGCCGACCTTGCCGTGGCGGTCGATCAGCACCGGGTAGGGCAGCTTCCATTCATCGTGCCACTTGCGGGTGGTGGCGGCGTCCATGTAGTGGGTGCTGTTGACGGCGAGCCACACCACGCCCTTCCCGGCATACCGTGCGGCGAGGTCGCGCATCGTGCCGCCCTGGTGGTGGCGCTTCACGAACGGGCAGTCGGGGTTGAACCACTCCAGCACGACGACCTTGCCCCTCTGTGCGCTGAGCGCCACCTCGTTGCCGTCCTGGTCCTTCAGGACAAACGCCGGCGCCAGCGGCGCCAGCTTCGCCCGCCACTCATCGAAGAGCTCCCGGTGCGCCGGCCTCGCCTCCGCCGCCGCCGGCAGCTCCAGCACCGGCGCCGCCTTGCCCATCACGCACCTGTCGCGGCACGCCAGCCAGCTCGCGTCCGCGGCGAAGGCCGGCCGGGCGTCGGCCGCCAACTCCTTCGGCGGGGTCACCTCCGCGATGAGCAGCACGCTGTCGGCGTAGCCGTAGCCGATGACGTCGCCCGCCTGCTTGAACGTTGCCGGGTGCGGCCAGCGGAGCGGGCCCGCCGTGAAGCCCTTCGGCAGCGAAAACTTCACCTCGGTGGCCAGCCCCGCCTCGCCCGGGTGCTTCCAGTAGATGTGCCAGCCTTTCTCGATGTTGATCAGCACGCCGAGGCGGAACGGCTGGCCTGCCTGGACGGCCGATACGTCGGCGACGAGGCTGGCGGTCGCCCGGGGGGCTGCTGCGCCGGGGGCCGGTTCGGCGGGGGCCATCGGTTCGCCGGCCAGGGCGGCGGTCGAGGCGGCGAGCAGCAGGGCCGCCGCGGCGAGTGTCTTGTGAAGGGTCATGGTTCACGCTCCTTGGCTCAAGGTTGAGGTCGCAGCGCCGACGGCCAAGCGGCCCACGGGCGCCTGCCGCTGCCCGTCCGGCGCAGCATTCTATGCACGCCGGGGAGCCCCGGGCGCCGGAGGCCGGCGGCGCTGATCGCCGCGGGCAAGCCGCCGAGCCGCGGCGAACCCGCAGGAGAGCGCAAGGACTGAGATGCCCGCAGCCTCGCGGGCGTTCGGTATAATGCCTCCCCAGCCGTCCCGGGCCCCGGGCCGGGGCCGGCCGGAAACTGCCCACGGCGCCCCGAACCCGGTCGCCTCTCGGGAAGCCCCCGCCATGACAGAACGCAAGCAGGACTCGCCGCCCGGCGCCACGAGGAAGCGCACGCGGGAGCGGCTCGCGCTGGCGCTGTTCGCGGCGTCTGTGGCGGTGCTGTCCTTCGCCTATGGCTTCGCCGTGGGCAGGTACCGCATCTTCCCCTACCGGTTCCTCGATCTCGCCGCCGAGGGGTTCGAGGAGGTTCGCCGCACGGTCGTGAGGGATGAGCTTCCCTGGTACCTCCGGCGCGTCGACCATCCCGCTCAGGTCGCCGTCCGCAACACCCCCGGGGCCTGCCAGGGCGTCAACGTGGTCACCCGCGTGGCGGGCGAGAAGTCACTGGCGGTCACGGTCATCGACATGGAAGGCCGGACGCTGCACGAATGGAAGATCGACTGGTTCAAGATCTGGCCGGACGCGGCGCACCTGCCGGAGCGGCTGGTGCCGCGTTCGCCGCCGGGCACGCATATCCACGGCGCCGTGGTGATGGACGACGGCGGCCTGGTGTTCAACTTCGAGCATCTGGGGCTCGTGCGCCTCAGCCGGGAGGGCAAGGTCGTCTGGCGCCTGCCGTACCAGACGCACCACTCGGTCCACCGCCACGATGACGGGAACCTCTGGGTCTGCGGCCAGAAGGAACACTCGGAGCCGAGCCCGCGGTTCCCGAACCGCGTCCCGCCGTTCCCGGAGTACACGGTGCTGGAGGTGACCCCGGACGGCAAGATCGCCACGGAGTGGTCCGTGGCGGAACTGCTGCGGGGCAGCGGCCACCACGGACTGCTCTATCTCGGATCGCTCGACAACGAGTCCGTGCAGATTGCCGGCGACGCGCTGCACCTGAACGACGTGGAGCCGTTCCCCGAGGCGCTGGCGGAGGGGTTCTTCCGGCACGGCGACGTGCTGGTGTCGCTGCGGAACATCAACACGGTGTTCGCCTTCAACCGCCGGACGGGGAAGATCGGCTTCCTCTGCACCGGCTGGTTCGTCCGCCAGCACGATCCCGACTTCATTGACGGCAACACGTTCTCGGTGTTCGACAACAACGCCATCGCCCCGACCGACAACGGCCAACAGAGCCGCATCGTGATCGTCTCCGCGGCCGAGAGGACGTGCCGAACGTTCTTCGAGGGCAGTGCGAAGGTCCCCTTCTACACGAATATCATGGGGAAGCATCAGTGGCTGCCCAACGGCAATTGCCTGATCACGGAGTCCCGGGCGGGCCGGGCCTTCGAGCTCAGCCCGCAGGGCGAGGTGGTGTGGGAGTACGTGAACTACGTCGGCGACGGCGTGGTGGGCCTCGTGGAGGAGGTCCAGCGCCTGTGGCCGACCCAGGCGCGGCTGTTCACCCACCGGCCCCCGCAGAGCCCACCTGAGGCAGCGGCGCCGACGGGAGGCTGAAAGCATGACCCCCCGAACCGGGACAAGCCTGGTCCTTCTGATCCTGTCCGTGGTGTGCCTGGCCCCGGCACCGGCGTTGGGCTACATCGGCCCGGGGGGCGGGCTGTCGGCCATCGGCGCGTTTCTCGCCGCCCTCGCGGCCATCATCCTCGCCGTCTTCGGCTTCCTGTGGTACCCCGTCAAGCGCCTGCTTCGCCGGCGGAAGCGGACCCGGCGGCAGAAGAGCGAAAGGGCAGAATGATCCCGTGGCTGGCGGCTGGCTTTCTCGTCGTCGCGTTCGTCGGGCTCGCCGGGCGCTTCGGGCTGGCTGACAGGACGAAGGACGTCGTGTCCGTCACGCGGGAATCGCTGCGGGTCATGCGCGACCGGGGCATCAGCGACGACCAGAAGGAGCGGGCGGTTCGGCGGGGCGCCGGGCGGCTGTTCAGGCTGTTCTTCATCCTCACCCTCGGCGGCGCGGCCGCCGTGTTCGCGCCCGTCGGCGTCCTCTGGCTGGCCGACCGGGCCGGGCTGATCTCACTGGCGGAGGTCTTCGCCGTCGCCTTCTCCCCCGCGTTCCTCCTCGCCGGCGGCGTGCTGGCCGCGGTGGTGCTGTGGCTGGCATCGAGGGGCCGGCACGGCTACTCGCCGATGGACCGGCTGCTGCATCGCGTGGCGTTCCACACCGCCGGGGCACAGGTGGCCCTGGCCGACCTGGAGGACCGGCTCTATCGCCGCCGGCTCGCGCGGTGCCGCGTGGACCGGCCGGTGTTCATCACCGCCCTCCCGCGGGCCGGAACGACGCTGCTGCTGGAGATCTGCGCCGGCTCGCGCGAGTTCGCTTCCCACTGCTACCGCGACATGCCCTTCGTGCTGATCCCCTGCCTGTGGGGCGGCTTTTCCGCCCGGTTCCGCCGCGGGGGCCAGCGGCGCCAGCGGGCCCACGGCGACGGCACGCTCATCGACTTCGACAGTCCCGAGGCGCTCGAGGAGGTCGTGTGGAAGGCGTTCTGGCACGACCACTACCGCCACGACCGCCTCGCCCCCTGGCCGGATGAGACGGATGACGAGGAGTTCGCCGAGTTCTTCCGCCGTCACATGCGGAAGATCATCCTGCTGCGCCGCGGCACGGACGCCCCCGCCGCCCGCTATGTGTCGAAGAACAACCTGAACATCGCCCGCGCGCCGATGCTCCGCCGGCTGTTCCCCCACGCCGCCATCATCGTGCCGTTCCGGCGGCCGCTGCACCACGCGGCCTCGCTGCTCGAGCAGCACCGCAACTTCCTGCGGATCCACCGGGAGGACCGCTTCGCCGCGGCCTACATGCGGGGGATCGGACACTACGACTTCGGCCAGAACCTCCGGCCGGTGGACTTCGAGGGGTGGCTCGACGCGCGGCGCTCGCCGGAAGCCGACGCGCTGGGGTTCTGGCTGGAATACTGGATCGCGGCGTACCGGCACCTGCTGGGGCACCGCGGCCTGTCGCTGCATTTCGTCAGCTACGAATCGCTGTGCGAGGACCCCGCCCGGGGCCTGGAGCGGCTGGCGGACGCCATCGGAAGCGATGACCGCGACGCTCTTGTGTCGGCCGCCGAACGCATCCGCCCTCCCCGGCCGCGGGAGGTGGATGTCAGCGGCGTGGCGCGGGGCATCCTGGAGGAGGCCGACGGCCTGCACGCCGAGCTGAGGGACGCGGCGCTGCACTGACGCGCAGCCCGCCGGGCGCCATCGGGGAATTCCGCATCACCCGCCGGACAGCTCAGCGAGGCGCTTCAGGTACATCGGCCCCACGCCCATCCCCGCGTGCCAGCTCATCGGCAGGGCATAGTACATCAGCAGCGCGAGCAGCCCGTGCGAGACGCCGATGGTCAGCAGGTTGGGGTGCCGCAGGAACAGGATGCACCAGGTGACGCCGGCCGCCGTGGTGAAGCCCACGAGCACCCAGTTGGGCGCGTGCAGGGCCCCGAAGATCGCCGCCCCGACCGCCACCGCCACCGGCGCCGGCACGCGGGCCTGGAGCATCCGGCGCACCGAGAACGCCTGGAGCCAGTAGTGCTGGATCGGCCCCCAGGCCACGTACAACGCCGCCCGCTCGCCGAAGTGCTTCCAGCCTTGCCAGTGGTACGCGTCGCCGATCCACGCGGCGATGAGCAGCACGGCCACCATCACCGCGGTCGCCACGCCGACCTCGCGGGCGGAATCCTTCAGCGTGTCCAGGCGAATGCCGCTGTCGGCCGGGCGGTCGCCGTGGAGCAGGTTCATGGCGATGGGGAACGCCCCCGCGTAGATGTAGAACACCACGTGCAGCACGCGCACCGCCCCGCCGTTCGACAGCGCCAGCCAGAGGTATGCCGCCAGCGACCCGACGAACACCAGCACCTCCGCCACGAGCAGCACGCGGACGGCTGGGGAGGGGGATTTCGATCTCAGGGGCTCGAGCATGGCGGGATTCTACCGGAAGACCGACGGAACACCGAACACCGAACACGGAACTCCGGACCTCCGGGGCCGGAGGCCCGAGATCAGCCGGACGCCGGCCCAAGCGCCGGCAGGCAGGAACTTCGCCCCGCCCTCGGCGTGTCTTCGACCTTCGACCTTCGACCTCCGACCGCCGAGGCGAAACGCCAGGAACGCCGCCGGTGCCTGATCCGTTCCTATGATTGAGCGGACCGGCACCCCGCCGGCCCCAAGACCCGAGGACCTGACAGAGAAAGGACCAACCGATGAAGCGATCCAGACCCCTCAAGATGGTGGCCGCCGTGGCGGCGTGCAGCGTGCTCGTTGCCGGTGCGGTGTTCGTCGCCGACGCCCTCGCCGGCGAGGGGCACCAGCACGGGCGGACCGCAGCCGCTCAGGCCGGCAGGCCCCTCGGCTGTTGCGGCGCGTGCGGCGCCGCCGCCGAGAAGCCCGCGGGCCCCGCGGGCCCCGCCGCTCAGGCCGGCAAGCCGGCCGGGCCCGAGGGCCCCATGTGCCCCGCCTGCCAGGCCGCCGGCAAGATGTGCGCCGCCTGCCAGGCCGCCGCGTTGAAGGCCGGGCGCGGCCACCCCGGGTGGCAGCAGGCAAGGCACGAGCACCTGGCGGCCGCGCTGAAGGCCGTCCAGGCCGCCGAAAAGGCACTCGCCGCCGGCGACCACGAGGCCCTCGCCGCGGAACTGGCCAAGGCGAAGAGCCTGCTGGTCGCCCTCCAGCCCCCGACCACCCAGCCGGCCAAGGCCGTCGCCAAGGCGCCCGGGGCGCGGTTCGCCAACGCCCGCTGCCCCATCATGGGCACCGCGATCGACCCGGCGAACGTGCCGCCATCACTGACCCGGACGTTCGAAGGCCAAAAGGTCGCCTTCTGCTGCGGCGCCTGCCCCCCCGCCTGGGACAAGCTCACCGACGAGCAAAAGGCGGCCAAGCTCCAGGCCGCCCGGTAGCCGGAAGGGCACGGCAAGCCGCTTCCTGAGGAGTGAACCGTCACCAGCGGCGAGCGGGACACGTTGGGCGCGTTGCCCGCTCGCTTCCGTTCGCCGCTGGTTCGCGCACCCGCCGGGCGGGTCCACGGGTTGACCTGCTCGGGAGTCCCCGCGTTCACAAATCGCACGAGTTCACGCTCTTCACCCGCTGCCTGTGCCGCCTGCCCCGCGTCCTCGCGGCCGCGGCGGGGCGAGCCCATATAATTGGCATGTCGTCAGCAAGTGGATCGCGCCCCAGAGGCCGCATCCGGAAGGGACAGCATCATGGACAAGGTACTATCGAGACGTGAGGCGATGAAGCTCGTAGGCGCCACGGCCCTGCTGGGGGCGGCGTCGGGCTGCTCGGCGGAGCCCCCGGCGGCGCCGGCGGCCGGAGCCGGCGGGGCGGCGCTCGGGTCGCTCGGGGCGGTCAAGGGCGGCCACTACGTCCTGCCCGACCTGCCCTACGGCTACGACGCTCTGGAGCCGCTGTACCAGGAGCGGATGCTCCGCATCCATCACACGAAGCACCACGCCGGCTACGTCCTGGGCCTGAACGCGACGCTGGCGAAGCTGGCGGCCGCCCGGCAGGCCGGCGAGTTCGGCCAGATCAAGGCGCTGTCGCGGGCGCTGGCGTTCCACGGCAGCGGACACGTGCTGCACACGCTATTCTGGAACTCGATGACGCCGGGCGGGGCGAAGCCCACCGCGGCGCTGGCGAAGGCCGTGTCGGCGAGCTTCGGCTCGGCGGACGCCTTGGCGGCGCAGATGGCGGCCGCCACGAAGGGCGTCGAGGGCAGCGGCTGGGGCGTGCTGGCGTGGGAGCCGCTCGGGGACCGGCTGGTGGTGCTCCAGGCCGAGAAGCACCAGAACCTCGCGATCTGGGGCGTGGTTCCGCTGCTCGTCTGCGACGTGTGGGAGCACGCGTACTATCTTCAGTACGCCAACGACCGCGGCGCGTGGGTGGACAACTTCCTGAAGCTGGCGAACTGGGGCTTCGCCGCCGCGCGCTATGCCGAAGCGCGGCGCATCGTCGCCTAGCCGCCACACGCCGACGGGCGGCGATGCCGGGCGGGCGGGCGGATCAGACGCCCTCCCAGGCGGACACCTCGTGCTTGTGGAACAGGCGGACGACCTGCTCGGCGACGGTGTCGGCGAGCTGGCGGGTGAGTTCGGCGCCGTAGGCGGGGTCGGTGTTGGCGGTGGCGGGGGTTTCGGCGGGGGGCACGGCGTGCCCGCGGGGCTCGCCGGCGGGCCAGAGCCGCCGCCCGTCGGCGACGTCGGTCATGCGGACGGTGACGCCAAGCCGCCCCTGCCAGAGCGTGTCGATGGCCTCCTCCTGGAGGACGAAATCCTCGACCTGGACGCGGCAGACGATGTCGGCGCCGAGGCGGCGGGCGATGTCGATGTCGTTCATCAGCCCGAAGGCCGGCGTGATGGCGGCAAGGTCCAGCATCTCCCGGTAGCCGATGACCCGCGTGGCGACCTTCCGCGCCACCAGCTCCCTGACGATGCGGTCGGTGAGCAGGCGGGCGAGGGGCTGGTCGGTCTCAACGAAGCGGTCATCGACGAACACGAAGATCGCCTTCCCGGGCGGCGGCGTGTACTTCGCGGGGACGGTGACGGTCGTGTCGGTCTTGTCGGCGAGCCAGCCCCACACCGCGGGGTGGCAGGCGCACGGCGTGATCGCCAAGGCCGCCAGCAGCACGGGGCTCAGGCGGGGGCGTTTCATGAGGCGTCCTCCGGCGTGTGCCTGTAGAAGCTTCGGATGACCTTGCCGACGAACAGCCGCTCGGAGAAGTCGAGCAGCCCCGCCGCCTCGCCCGGGAGCAGCCCCGGGGCGCCCTCGCTGGGGTGCACGACCCGCACGTCGCCCTTCTGCCATACCTGCGAACGGGCCTCGGGAAGGCTCGTCTGGTAGACGCTGACCTCCCCCGCCAGGTCCGCCCGAAACAGGTTCGCGCTGCCCGGCTGGCGGGCGGTGTACTCGAGCATGGCCACGAGGAGCACGTAGTCGGCCCCGAGCTTCCTCCCGAGCTCCGTCTTGTCCATCGCGTCCCAGGAGATGTCCTCCTGCTGGTACTTGAGGACCGTGGCGGGATCGACGACGGTGACGCCCTTGACCTTGTCCCGAAGCTCGGCGGCAAGGCGGCTGGTGAGCTGGAGGCGGGCGAAGGGGTACGAGTACTCCACCCGCTGCGGGACGAAGACGACGACGGCGACGCGGCTTCCGGGGAAGTCGGGGAACTCGGCCGGGACGGGCGTGTTCGCCTGCCCGCCGCCCACGACGTAGGCCGCGTGCCGGAGCCAGGACGTGCATCCGGCGAGCAGGCCGGCGGCGAGCAGCAGCGGCAGGTACTTGCGCATGGTCATGGGTGACCTCGTGAGCGTGTCGGTGTTCTCGGCGGCGGCCCGGGCGTCAGTGGAGCGGCAGCGTGCCGCGCGCGAAGCCGACGGCGAGCACGATGCCCCACCCGCCGAGGACGCCCAGCACGCCCGCCCACAGCCACCACAGCCCGCCGCGCAGACGGTGCAGCCACGGGCGCGCGGTGACGAACTCCGCCGTGGCCGCCAGGGCGACCAGCGCGACGGCGAGCGCGAGCACGACGCCAAACGGCTGCGCCCGCAGGGCCAGCCCGAACCGGCCATGCAGCGTCGCCGACACCGACGTCGTCAGCCCGCAGGTGGGGCACGGCAGGCCCGTCCGCGCCAGGAACGAGCACTGCGGGAAGCCCCACTGGCGGTGGGTGCCGTAGCCGCGGGGGTTGGGCGTGAGCATCGCCGCTTCGGCGAGCACGGCCCAGCAGGCCACGGCGACGGCGAGCCCGCGCGTCCGCACGCGGCTTCTCTCGGCGGCCGCCGCACGCGGCGCCGCCTCGCATGGGCACTCAGGATGCATGAATGAAGCCCTGCCCAAACCGGCCATGCTACGTCCTCGGGGGCGGGGGGTCAACGGGTTTGGGGGCGCCGTGGCCCGCCGAAGGGCATATCCCCCGGCGGGCGGCGCTGCGCAGGAATCGCGCAAGGCCGTTCAGTGGAGCTGCCAGCTCCGCCGCAGCAGCCATTCCCCCGTCAGCAGCGCCACGAACACGACGAACAGGATCGTCAGGACCTCCCCGTCGTAGCGGGGGAACTCCAGCACCTCGGCCCGCAGGCCCGCTTCCTCGGCCCGGCGCTGCTGCTGCTCGTCAATGGCGCGGACCAGCGCGGCGAACTGGGCCACGTCGCGGTGCTGCCCGCCGCTGGCCTCGGCGATCTTCGCCAGCAGGTCGCGGTCGGGGCGGAGGCGTGCCGGGTCGGTTTCGGCTTTCTTCGCCTCGGACTCGACCGCCGTCACGACAACCGGCAGCGCGTCGGAGGCGATGACGTTCTTCTCGCCGTCGTGGGCGGCGACCTCAAGACGGTACTCGCCCGGCTCGCGGACGGCGCCGGAGGCTTCGAACTGTCCGGCCTCGCCGAGGGCCTTCATGTCCATGCGCCGCGGCAGGCCGGTGCCGTCGGCCCGCACCAGCGTGCAGGTGACGGCCCCCGCGCCGGTGGCGAGCTTGGCCCCGCGCGCCAGGGCGTGCGCCGTGAGGTCCTCCCCCACGCGGAACGCGGTCCGCGACGGCTCGAGCTGCGCCACGACGGAGGCGACGGCGTCGCGGCTTTTGGTGTCGGCCCCGGCGAGCCACCGCACGAGCTGCCCCCACAGCCGCTCGTAGGGCCCCTCCGCCCCGCGCCCGCGCGACAGCATGTACCACTGCCACGTCGTGTCGGCCGTGAAGGCCGCGCTCCGCCCCACGCCGTACTGCTGCACC
This sequence comes from uncultured Planctomycetaceae bacterium, assembly GCA_964564965.1. Classification (GTDB taxonomy): domain Bacteria; phylum Planctomycetota; class Phycisphaerae; order SM23-33; family SM23-33; genus CAZMDT01. Next base: position 17,657 of record CAZMDT010000011.1, read on the forward strand.
GCCAGCACCACCAGCCGCCCGTCGGCGTTCTCGCGCAGCGGATGCACCGCGAGCACGTCGGCCGTCGGCTTCGCCCGGACCACCGTCACACACCCCCGGAGCTTCGGCAGCGCCGGCAGCTCATCGCTGGGGGCGCGCCCGTCCGGGCCGATGAAGTACCCCTCCAGCCCTTCGAGCACGGGGTGGCGCTGCCCCAGCACCGTGAGGCGCGGCAGGAAGGGCTCGAACTCCTGCGGCTGCCGGCGCGAGCCGACGACCACGGGCATGGCGCTTTCGATGTCGGTGTCGCCGTACCCGCCGGGCCCGAAGTTGTGCGTCCCGCCGATCATCAGCAGCCCGCCGCCGTCGTTGACGAACTGGCGGATGCGCCCCATCAGCTCGGCGTTCAGGAACGTCCGGTCCAGGTCGCCGAGGATCAGCACGTCGATCATCTTCAGCAGCTTGTAGTTGTCCTGGCGCGACGGCAGCCCCGCCACGCCCTGCTCGGCCAGGTTCATCGAGGCCGAAAACTGCGCCCCGCGCATCCGCACCAGCGACATGAACTCCACGTTCGGGTCGGTCTTGAGCAGTTGGCGGAGAAACTTGTACTCCGCGCGCATCATGCCCTCGATGTAAAGGAGGCGGATCTGCGGCTGGGTGACCAGGGCGTGGACCTCGGCCTCGTTGTCGCGGGCGTCCCGCTCGTCGGGCTTCGCCGCGATGGCCACGCGCAGGCGCCGCACGTCGGCCGGGGCGCCGGCGCCCGCCGCGCCGCCCTCCTCCGCCGGGCGCGTGCGCGGCGTCCACTTCAGCTTCGCCTCCAGCTCGGCGCTGTCCTTGTGGGTCCAGATCTCCTTGGAGTCGGCCTCGCGCTCGTCGTCGCCCTCGAACAGCCGCACCTTCACCGACGAGCGCGGATAGCCCGAAATCTTCACCCGCACCGTCACGTTCGCCACGTTGTTCTTGATGACCACCGGCGGGGCGACCACGACGCTCTCGATCCGCAGGTTCTTGCCCTCCGGGGTGTCGGGGCCCTTGGGGGAGCCGACGGCGGCGGTGTGGATGGGCACGCCGGCGCGCTGCGCCGCCGAGAGCACCTCCATGTCGTCGTCCGCGAGGCGGCGCGGGTTGTTCACGCCGTCGGAGACCAGCACGATGGCGGCCAGCCGGTCGGGCGAATGGTTCTGGCGGACGGTGCGGATGGCCTCGGCGAGCTCGGTCTGCCACGTGTCCTCCCCCTCGGGGCGGAAGCCCCGGAGCGTCTCGAGCGAATCGGCCAGCGCCGCCGTGCTCGCGAAGTGGTACCACACGACGCGGCACCTTTTGCGCAGCTCCGGCAGGGCGGGGGCGATCTGCGACAGGGCGTAGGCGTAGCGCGTGGGCTTGCCCTGCGCCACCCCGCCGTGGAGCGAGTCGCCCACGTCGTGCGTGCCCATCGAGGCGGAGCGGTCGATGACGATCGGCACGTAGGGGGCGCCATCGTCCCCGCCGGGGACGATGGTGCGGCTGATCGCCGGGCGGAACAGAACCGTCAGCAGCGCGAAAATCGCGATGCACCGCAGTGTCATCAGCGTCAGCAGCCGCGGCGTGCCGAGGTAAGCGTACACCGCCACGTAGAACAGCCCAACCGCCAGCGCCACCTCGAGCCCCAGAAGCAGCATCCACTGGCCCCGAGCGATGCCCCCGCCCCCGCCGAGCGCCCAGACGAGCAGCCCCGCGGCGACCGCCCCTGCGGCCACCCACACGCCCGCCGCCGCCCGCCGGCTCAGCCGACCGTACCGGACCGCCAGCGCCGCCGCGACCACCGGCCCGCCGACCAGCGGCGTGAAGGCCGACGCCACGCACACCGCCCCGTAGCGCCACCGCCGGCGAACGAACTGCCAGACGCCCCACCCCAGCAGCACCAGGCAGATCGCCGCCAGCAGCAGCATCAGCAGGCGGTCGTCCGTGACCTGCTGGAACTTCAGGCTCGTGGTCGTCATGACACCTCGACTGTAGGCTTGGGCGGGGCGATTCTCAAGGGGGCTAACGGCCGGCGGAACGGCCGATTGCCGGCGCCGGGGCCGGTTACCCAGCCCAGCCGGGCGGCTCCAGGGGGCACGTGTCCACGGCGATCCGGCGGCCGCGGAGCCTCAGCAGCGTGTACGGGTGCGGCGATTCGCACAATGCCGGCGCGGTGAAGTACCACACGCCGCGGTGCTCGTTGAGCGTTTGCCCGGCGTGCAGGTGCCCGCTGATGGACAGCAGCACGCCGAGGTCGGCGTAGCCGGCGATGACCTCGCCGCGGTTGGTAAGCATGTAGGGGTAGGGGTCGTCGATGAAGGGGTTCATCGGGTTGTGCTGGCAGGCGATGATGGGCCCCCCGGGCGTGGCGGCAAGGGCGCGCAGCGCCTCGAGCGCCTCCGGCGGGCGCGTGCAGACGTCACCCTCGCCGTAGGCGTCGGCGAAGACGACGAAGCGGTGCCCGCCGATTTCGTGCAGGCCGGGGCGGGCGCCGAACACCCGGAAGACGCGCGCGGCGTCCACGTCGTGGTTCCCGGGCACCACCAGCCGGGGCACGCCGGGGGCCCGCGCGTCGAGCGCGTCGCGCACCTGCCTCAGGAGCAGTTCGGCGTCGTCCAGGCGCCCGTCCTCGATGAGGTCGCCGAGGATGACGACGGCGTGGAATCCGCCGCGGCGCGCCGCCTCCTCAACGGCCAGGCCAACGAGCGCCGTGCCGAAGGTCTCCCCGGGCGCCTCGAGCCACGCGGGCGCCCTGTCGGCCCCCCGGCCGTGGTGAATGTCGGTGAGGATCAGCAGGCGAAGCGGTTCGGGCTCGGTCATGGCGGCCTCGGCCTGGCGGGCGCGGGCGGCACGGCGGCTTTGCACCGGAGGCGGGGGGAGTATAATCGCCCACGGCTCGTACGGGCAAACGGGATCAGCTTGCCGGGAGCACATCATGGCTGAGCGAACGTACAGCGCGGTGCTGGGGGCGGTCATCGGCGGGGCGGACCTGAAGCGCGAGGAGGCGCACTGGGCCTTCGGGCGGATCATGGACGGCGAGTGGTCGGAGGCGCAGATCGCCGCCCTGCTCGCCGCACTGGCGGCCAAGGGCGAGACCGTCGAGGAGATCGCCGGCGCCGCCGCCGCCATGCGCGAGCACGTCGTGCCCGTCGCCACCGGCGGGGCCGACGTGATCGACACGTGCGGCACGGGGGGCACGGGCCTGTCGACGTTCAACGTCTCCACGGCCGCGGCGATCGTGGCCGCCGGGGCGGGGGCGAAGGTCGCCAAGCACGGCAACCGCACGAACACGCGTGCCAGCGGATCGGCCGACGTGCTGGCGGCGCTGGGGGTCAACATCGACGCGGGACCCGACACGGTCCGCCGGTGCCTGGACGCGGCCGGCGTGTGCTTCTGCTACGCCATCAAGCACCACCCGGCGATGAAGTACGCCGCGCCCGTCCGCAGGCAGCTCGGCGTGCGGACCATCTTCAACGTCCTCGGGCCTCTCACCAACCCCGCCGGGGCGCGGCGCCAGGTGATGGGCGTGTTCGACGCGGGCCTCACCGAAACCATCGCCAAGGTGCTCGGCGCCCTGGGCGTCGTTCGAGCCATGGTCGTCCACGCCGACGACGGGCTGGACGAACTGTCCACGACGGCCGAGACGAAACTCTCCGAGTGGCGAAACGGAAAGCTGACCACCCGGCGCGTCCGACCGGAGGACTTCGGCCTGGAGCGGGCGACGCTCGACGGCTTTCTCGTCGCCTCGGCCGAGCAGTCGGCGGCGGTCATCCGCGACGTGCTCGCCGGGGCGACCGGCCCCGCCCGCGACATCGTTCTGCTGAACGCGGCGGCCGCCCTGGCGGTGGCGGACAAGGCCGAGACGATCGCCGCCGCCATTCCCCTCGCGGAGCAGTCCATCGATTCCGGCGCCGCCGCCGCGGCCCTGGAGAAGCTCATCGCGGTCTCGAACCGCGACCGCGCGGTTCCGGGGGATGACGATAGATAGCCCCCGGTCGCCGCGACCGGGGGCTATGTGAACGAGCGTCGGAGCGGATCGCCGCGCCGCGTCACGGATTGATGAGATTCACCAGCGGCTCGGGGCGGTCGAGGCCGGGGATGAAGCTCGGCCGCTCAATCCACGGGTTCACGGACAGCACGCCGGCGAGGTCCATCCAGTGCTCCAGCCGGGCGGGCCGGAGGTTCCACGTCATGTGGAAGTGGTTGGCCGGGGCGTACTGCTTGTACTCCGCCATCGTGGCGTACTTGGGCACCACGAACGTGTGCGGCCAGGTGGGCGTGGAGGTGTTGGCCACCGCCTGGGCGAGCTCGGCGGGCATGTCGGTGGTGACGGCCTCGTCCCAGATGACGCTGAACCGGTCGGCGTCGAAGCTGTAGGCCATCCGGGCGGCCAGCCCCTCGATGCCGGCGGGCGTCATGAAGGTGACGCTGTTGCCGCCGCCGGGGAAGTAGAACTCATCGGCGAGCGGCATGCCGACGCCCCTCATGCAGGTGCTGGCGGCGGCGCCGGGCTTTGCGGCCCAGTTGAAGCTGGCGGAGCCGGAGTTGTCGCCGTCGACGAACCCTCGGGCCGCCCACAGTTCCTGGCCGGTGAACTCGACCTTCAGC
>CAZMDT010000011.1:22256-25110 GCA_964564965.1 uncultured Planctomycetaceae bacterium
TGGATCTCCCACGGCTCCCAGACCTTCCGGAAATCCATGAAAAGCGGCGGACTGCCGCCGCTCAGCCAGGTCATCACCAGCATCGTCAGCAGGCCCTGCACGTCGGCCTCGGTGGCGTACGGCATCGCCGGCTTGTCGCCGGTGTGGTCGAACGTCGAGTTGAACAGGCTCTCCATCGCGTCCGCCACCGGCAGCGGAATGCCCCGCGGATCGGAGCCCCACTCGAGTTGGCTCATGAACCCCCCGCCCACGGCGTTCAGGTCCGCCATCAGGCCGCGGATGATCAGGTACATCGCCAGCGACTTGTTGAAACGCTCGCTGTCGGCCTCGTCGCGAAGCTCCAGCCGCTTGCCCACGTGCTTGTCCACCCACCGCCGCAGCGCCGCCAGCTCCGTCGCGTCGTACGCGCCCTTCGTGAGCATGTCGGCCAGAAGCTTCATGTCCAGCCGCGTGATCTCCAGCCCGAACGCCCGCCGCGTGGCGATGATGTGCGCCAGCGCCGTCTCCATGCCCATGGAGTCGTGCCCGAAGATGACGACCCGCCGGCCCTTGAGCCCGGCATAGGTGAGCGCGCCGTAGCACCAGTCAATGAGCGCCTCGGCCGTCTCCTTGGTCATCCGGGGGTTCTGCCCCGTGTCCGGCCAGGTGCCGACGTTGAGGGCGGCGAGCCGTCCCATCTGCGCCAGCGCGCCGTTGACGGCGTGGGCGTAGACCACGCCGGGCTTGGGCCCGGAGTTGCCGCAGGTGATGTTGACGGGCAGGTCCTCGCTGAAGTGGCTCAGCAGGCTGATGAGCGTGAGCTGCGGGAACGCCCAGGTGTCGGGCGCGACGATGACGGCGTCCACGCCCGCCTTCTGGAACTGACCGGCGACGATGTCCGCCTGCTTCTCCCCGTCGATGAGCACCGGCGACCAGACGACGTTCACCGGCGCCCCGTCGGGCATGGTCACGCCCCCGGCGACGGTCTCGGCGACCATCTCGACGATGTTCACGCACCGCTCGCGCGACGGCTTGTCGATCCGCGGGTCGCTCGTGGCGCACACGCCGAAGGTGACGACCTTCGCCGCCGCCCGGCGGGCCGACGGAAGCTTCTTCACGTTTGACTCGGCCATGGCTGCGCTCCTGTTCGCTCGTAGGTATCTGCGGGCTCCGGCCGGACGCGGGCGGGCTTGCCGCCGCGCCACCGTGCCGGCCGCCGCACAAGAGTGTGCGCACTCACGCACGCCAGTGCAAGTGGCGCCACCGGGCCCGTGCCCCGCCGCGGAGGGCGCGCACGCCGACCGCACCGTGGAGTGGACCCGGTAATGCACGCCCCCGACCGGCCTGGGCTACCCCCCCCCGGCGCACGCTACCAGCGATCGCCGCCTACGCCGCCCCCTCCGCCGCGGCAGCCGCCCCCGCGCTCGGGCCTCGGGCGGGCCTCGTTGACGTTGATCGTCCGCCCGTCGAGCTGGCTGCCGTTCATCGCCTCGATCGCGGCGCGGGCCTCATCGTCATGGTCCATCGTGACGAAGCCGAAGCCGCGCGACCGCCCCGTGTCGCGGTCGGCGATGATCTTGACGTCGTCCACCTGACCGTGCTCGCCAAACGCCGCCGCCAGGCTGTCTTCCGTGCTCGTGAATGAAAGGTTCCCTACGTAGATCCGCATGCCTAACTCCAAGCTCCTGGTTCCGCGATCGGCCTGGAGTCCAACGCGGACGCCACGTTCACCATGAAGGCTCGATCCGGTCTCAGCACGCCAACAGCATACCGCCCGCCGGGCACGATGCAAGCCTGTTGTCGGGTTCGATTTCGGCCACGCCGCCGGCGCCCGCGCGTGGGATGGCGCCCGCGGCGGGTATAATGCCCCGGAAGCCTGCGGAAAGGAGCATCGACATGGCCTTCACACTCGATATCGGCTCGGACGCCCCCGACTTCAGCCTGCCCGGCGTGGACGGCAAGACGTACTCGCTGGCGGACTTCAAGGAGGCCAAGGCGCTCGTGGTGGTCTTCACGTGCAACCACTGCCCCTACGTGGTCGGCTCCGAGGAGCGGATGATGAGCCTCCACGACGACTACGCCCCGCGCGGCGTGGCGATGATCGGCATCAACGCCAACGAGACGCAGAACCACCCCACCGACGACCTCGACCACATGATCGAGCGGGCGAAGCAGAGGGGCTTCAAGTGGGCGTACGTGCGCGACGAGAGCCAGCAGGCCGCCCGCGCCTACGGCGCCCTGCGGACGCCGCACTACTTCCTCTTCGACGCCGAGCGGAAGCTGCGCTACACCGGCCGCATGGATGACAACCCGCGCGAGCCCGGCAAGCAGACCACCCACGAGCTGCGGGACGCGCTGGAGGCCGTGCTCGCCGGCGCCAACCCGCCCGTGCCGATGACCAATCCCATCGGCTGCAACGTCAAGTGGAAGGGCCAGCCCGAACACTGGATCCCCCCCGAGGCGTGCGACCTGGTCTGACGCACGGGCGCTCCGTCGTGCCCTGAGCTCGACGCCCGCGGACGGCGCTCCGTGCGGTCGCAGCGGACCTCGCGCCGCTTGACGGCGCGCCCGCCTCCCGCTACCGTCCGCCCCATGGACCTCGAGAAGCTGAAGCGGCAGTTCGCCGCGACGTTTGGCCGCCCGCCCGAGGGCGCCGTCCGCGCGCCGGGACGCGTCAACCTCATCGGCGAGCACACCGACTACAACGACGGCTTCGTCCTCCCCATCGCCATCGAACGCCACACACTCGCCCTCCACGCCCCGCGGCAGGACCGCACCGTCACGTTCCACTCGCTCCAGGCGGACGCCCCGGCCGCCATCGACCTCGACGCGCCGATCGCCCCCGGCGAGCCGGTCTGGGCGAACTACTGCAAGG
>CAZMDT010000012.1:0-8042 GCA_964564965.1 uncultured Planctomycetaceae bacterium
AGGACCGCAACCGTTGCGGAGGTCTTCGAGGTCAGCTACGAAGGTCCGGGCATCGAGAAGCAGCCGATCCCGGCCGAAGTGATGAGTCACTGATCACCAGACAGGCACCGAAACGATGATGCCGCGCGGCGGGGCGCCGGATGGATCTCAGCCGCGTGAGCGACAGCGGGAGTTGTCATGATGCGGAAGTTCGCTCTGATCGCGGTGATAGGCCTGGTGGTGGCGCTGCCCTCGGGCCCGGCGCAGGCGCTGATCAACCCGGGCCGGCAGCCCTCGAGCTTGTGGGAGCTGTACAACGTCGTCCTGGGCGGCACGGTCCTGAAGCGCGACGAGGACCAGGGCACGATGACCCTTCAGGTGACGCAGGTGTTCAAGGGCACGTACGCCCCCAAGGAGGTGACCGTCGCCGCCGCGAAGGACATCACCGACGAGGTGATCTTCATCGGCGACGGGCAGCCGTTTGTCGCATTCGTCGGCAAGCAGCGCCGCAACCACGAGCGGGAACTCATCTTCTACCTGGGCAAGGGCGAGTGGAACGTCGCCGAGCTCGACGCGAAAGACCCCGCCCGCTGGCACTGGGCCCTGGTGGACCGCAGCCAGGAGACCAACAGCCTGTTCGGGTGCTACAACGGCGACCCGGGGCGGTTCGTAGCGATGATGGCCGCAATGAAGGAGGGCCGGGCGTTTTTCCCCGCGCAGCCGTTCATCCGGCTCACCGACCGGCTCGTGGGGCGGTTCGAGAAGCCGCTGCGCGGCGTGGCGCTGTATGACATCGACGGTGACGGCGATCTCGACATCTACGCCTGCTGCGAGGCCGGCAACCGCGCCTATCTCCAGACGAAGCCGCTGGCGTTCGTCGACAGCACGAAGGCGCTTGGGCTCGACGGCGTGGTGAGCCCAAGCTGCTCCTTCGCCGACGTGAACGCCGACGGCCGGGGCGACCTGCTCGCCGGCGGCGTCATCTACCTCGGCGGCAAGGACGGCTTCACGCGCTCGACGCTGCTGCCTGCCGAGGCGGCCAAGGACGTCAAGAGCTCCGCCTTCGTCGAGCTGAACGCCGACGGGTATCCGGACGTGGTGATCTCGCGATATGGCGGCGGGCTCGCCGCATACCTGAACCCGGGCAGCCAAGGGGGCGGCGGCGCGGCGGGGTTCACGGACGCCACGAAGGCCCTCGGCCTCGACCGCAAGGACTGCGGCGCCGGCCTGACCGGCTTCTTCGCCCCGGGCGACTGGAACGACGACGGCCGGGGCGACCTGTTCTACGCCGCCGGCGGCGGATTGCTGCTCACGCAGACCAAGGGCGGTACCTTCGAGCCGACGATCCTCGGCATCGACCTCTCGACCCGGGCCGACCAGCCGGGCCTGACCGGGGCCGGCTGCTTCGCACCCGTCTGGGACGACTGCCGCCTCAGCCTCATCGTCCCCACCGACACGAACTACGCCCTGATCATCAACAACAACGGGCGCCTCGAGGATGCCGCCGCCGCCACGAACGAGCTCCAGAACGAGCCCATCGAGGAGGGCGATCAGATCGCCATCCTGGCGGCGGACCTCAACGCCGACGGCCGGGACGACTGCTACACCACCACCCGCCGCCAGGCCGGGCCCAACGCCTATCACACCAACCGCGGCTACGGCTCTTACATGAACTCCGTGAAGAGGAACCCGAGCGCCTTCCCCGAGGCCCACTGGATCGGGGCGTGGGGCCTGGCCGCCGGCGACGTCAACGGCGACGGGGCGAATGACGTGCTGCTCGGCGGGGTGGACGGCGGCCTGCGGCTGATGGTCAACGACTCGCTGTCCCTGCGGAAGCCGAAGGCGCACCCCAGTGACGAGGAGAAAAGGCTCATCCAGACGCGGATTCTGAAGGTGCACGTCGCCGGGCCGGTCGGCGTCGTCGGGGCGAAGGTGACGCTCGCCGACGCCAAGGGGCGCCTCGTCGCCCGGCGCGACGTCGGCACGAACGTCAACACCGGAAGCTGCGGCCCGCCGAGCTTCAACATCGCCGTCCGCGAGCCGGGCCAGTACGTGCTGACCGTCGTCTGGTCCGACGGCGCAACCCGCCGGCTGCCGGTCGGCCTCGATGGCGACCGCGTGGTCCGGCTGACGGCCGAGCGCCCGCCCGGGCCCGCCTCCAGGCCGGCGGCCGCGCCGCAGCCTACGACGACAGGTCGTCGAGGGCCTTGCGGACCTCCTTGGCGTACATGAACGCCGGGCCGCCGCCCATCAGCACCGCCACGAACGTCGCCGCCATGATCTCCTCCCGCGTGGCGCCGGCGTCGAGGGCGGCCTTCACGTGGAACGCGACACACGGCGTGCACTGACTCTTCACCGACAGCGCCACCGCGATCAGCTCGATGGTTTTCTCATCCAGCCCGCCGCTTTCGCACCCGTTGGCGAACGCACCGAGCCCCCTCATGAACTCCGGGTACTCCTGGGCGATCACGCCGCTCATCCGTTTCGTCTCGGCGAGCACCTGCCTTGTGTCTTCCATCACGTCTCTCCTCTGCAGTCACGGATTCCGACGGCCAGGACGCCGGCCGTCATTAGGCCATCATAGGCCGCTCCCCCCGGCGGGACGAGGCCGAAGGCTGGACATGCCTGCTCACCACCGGACGACCCATCGCCCCCGGTTCTTCCGCGGGCAAGCACGCCCCCCTTATCGTTTTCTCGGTTGCCTGGCCTCGGTAGCGAAGCCGATGGGCGGCTTCTTCGGCTGGGGCGGGGGCTCCATGAGCTGCCGAATGGCCGCGAAAACGCCCCGGAACTGAGCGTCGTATTTCCTCTCCATTTCCGCCAGCTTGCGTGCCAGGTCCTGGCGGCTCGCCAGCAGTTGCCGGAGTTGAACAAAGGCCCTCATAATCTCGATATTGACGCGTACGGCACGCTCGGATCGCAACACGCTGGACAGCATTGCAACGCCTTGTTCCGTAAAGACATAAGGCGGGTAACGCCGTCCGCCCCACGATCTTGACATCACAGACTGTGATCTCAAACTGCCGAACTCCTTCTTCGTCAGGCGAAACATGAAGTCACGTGGGAACCGCTCGGCGTTTCTCTTCACGGCCTGGGTTAGCGCCCTCGTCTCGACGCCGTAAGGCTCGGCCAAGTCGGCATCCAGCATGACTCTCTGTCCCCGAGTCAGCAAGATCGCGCTCTGAATGCGCTCGATCGGGACAATTGGTGTCTCGCGCATGGCTAGAGCTTCCGATCCAGCCTTCGGTACTGCACGGCCTCGGCGACGTGGTGAGACTGCACGTCGGCGGCACCCTCGATGTCGGCGATCGTCCGGGCGATGCGGAGCACCTTGTCGTGCGCCCGGGCCGACAGGCCCATCTCGTTCATCGCCTGCTTGAGGATCAGCTCGCCCGGTGCGTCGAGCTTGCAGTGCTGCCGCACCTGGCGGGAGGACATGGTGGCGTTCGTGGTCACCGCCCCGTCCGCGCCGCCGCCCGGGCGGCTTCCGGCGAAGCGCTCCCGCTGCCGCCCGCGGGCGGCGAGCACCTGCGCGCGCATCTGCGCGCTCGACTGCCCGTCCGCGCTGCCGCGGAGTTGCCGCCACGGCACGGGGGGGACCTCGACGTGGATGTCGATGCGGTCGATAAGCGGCCCGGACACGCGGCCGAGGTAGCGTTCGATCTGGAACGGCGAGCACTTGCACACGCGCTTCGGGTCGGTGAAGTAGCCGCAGGGGCACGGGTTCATCGCGGCGACCAGCATGATGCTCGCGGGGAACCGCAGCGTCGCGTGGACCCGCGGGATGGTGACGGAGCCGTCCTCGAGCGGCTGGCGGATCATCTCGAGCGTCGCGCGGGCAAACTCCGGGAACTCATCGAGGAACAGCACCCCGTGATGCGCCAGCGACACCTCGCCGGGCTGGGGGATCGCCCCCCCGCCGATCAGGGCGGCGGCGCTCGTGGAATGGTGCGGCGTGCGGACCGGGCGCGTGGCCATCAGCGACTGACCCGCCGCCAGCAGCCCGCGGGCGGAGTACACGCGGGTGGTCTCCAGGCTCTCCGCCGGCGTCAGCGGCGGCAGGATCGTCGGCAGCCGCTTCGCCAGCATCGTCTTGCCCGAGCCCGGCGGGCCGATCATCAGAATGTTGTGGTGCCCCGCCGCCGCCACCGTGATCGCCCGCTTGGCCGACTCCTGCCCGCGAACGTCCGCGAAGTCCACCTCGTAGCGGCTCTCGACGGCGAACACGGCCTCCAGGTCCACGCTCACCGGCTCCACGGGCAGCTCGTCCGTCAGGAACCCCACCGCATCCGTCAGGAAGCTCACCGGAATGACGTCGATGCCCTCGACGACGGCCGCCTCCGCCGCGTTGCCCGACGGAACGATCACTCCCCGGACACGCTCGCTGCCGCCGGCGGCGGCGAGCTGCGCGGCGAGCATGGCGGTCGCCAGGGCGCCCTTGACCGGCCTGACCCGCCCGTCGAGCGCCAGCTCGCCCGCGATGAGGTAGTCGTCGATCTTCTCCGTGACGAACATCCCGCCGGCGAGCATGACGGCGATGGCGATCGGGAGGTCGAAGGCGGCGGAATCCTTCTTCACGTCGGCGGGGGCGAGGTTGATCGTCACCTTCGGGCCGGGCCAGCGGTAGCCGCTGTTGCGCAGCGCCGCCTGAATCCGCGAGACGCTCTCCTTGACGGCCGCCTCCGCCAGGCCCACCAGCTTCAGCTCGCCCCGCCCCCCGATGGCCACGTCCGCCTCGACCTCGGAGCGAACGGCGTCGATGCCCTGGAGAATCGAACTATGCACGCGCGAGATCATGGCGGGCCTCCCCGCAGGAGCAGGTTTGGGCATGGTATTTGGCGCGCGGCCCGTCCGCAAGCCCCAGCCCGCCCGGCGGCGGGCGCTCCGGAAGGCGGGGTGGGCGCGGTTGCCGCTTGGGCAACACCGGGCCAAAGGCCCCGGCGGCTCCATTGCCGGCCACGCGAGACAGAGGTTTTTTCGGCGTTCGCTTGACACGCATCAGGGACTTAGGTACAATCACAAACGATTGTGACACTCTATTCACTTGCTCGGCAAGGTCCGAAACGTGCCGGTAACGCTTCAGGACATCGCGGTAGCCGCCGAGGTCAGCGCACCGACCGTCTCCCGGGTGCTCAACGGCACCTTCCGGAGCATCGGCATCAGCCACAGCAGCGCGGAGCGGATCCGGAAAATCGCCCGGCAGATGGGCTACCGTCCGAACGCGGCTGCCCGGGCCGTGCGCAGCGGGAGGTTCGCCCAGGTGGCGCTGCTCGTGGGGACGGAAGGGATGCGCAGCAGGATCTTCGCGGGCCTGCTCGCGGGCATTCACGAGGGCATCGCCGAGGACCGCCTCAACCTGATGCTCGTCCGAATGCCCGACGAACTCCTCACCGACTTGACCGTCATGCCCCGCGCCCTTGAGGAAGCCGCCAGCGACGGTTTCCTCGTCGATTACACCCACGGCATCCCCGACCGCATGATTCAGCTGATCCGCAGCTTCCGCATCCCCGCGGTCTGGATCAACTCCAAGCAGGATTTCGACTGCGTCCGCCCGGACGACCTTTCCGCCGGCAGGGACGCCACGGGACAACTGCTGTCCCTGGGGCACCGGCGAGTCGCCTACGCGAACTACACCTACGGCCCGGGCTTCCCGCAGCCGCACTACAGCGTCGCCGAGCGACAGGCGGGCTACGAACAGGCCATGCGTGCGGCCGGCCTAACTCCGCGCGTGCTCCGGGCAACCGAGGGGTATGACGTTGTGGCGACGAAGCGCGTGGCGTTTTCGCGGCGGTGGCTGGGCGGACCAGACAGGCCCACGGGCGTCGTGTGTTACGGGGGCAGTGAGGCCCAACCGATCTTCCACGCCGCGACTTGCATGGGGCTTGCCATGCCGGGCGACCTGTCGCTGACGATGTTCGGGGAAGCCCCGATCAAGTGGTTCGGCCCGTTGCTTTCGGCGTGGCTCACGCCCGATCGGGAAGTGGGGCGCGAGGCGACGAGGATGCTGCTGGAGAAGATTCGCCGGCCGGAGCGCAAGCTCGCGAGCCGAACCGTCCCCTTCAACTTCTTCGAGCACGGGGCTACGTGCGCCCCGCCGCGATCGGGAGGCGATGGGCCGCCGTGAAGACTCGATTCGACGGCCTCGTTGGGAAGGCAAAGGAAGATGAAAGCAGGAGGTGTGTATGAGATGACAAGAGAGAACGCGGGCCGTATCGACGTGATGGGTCTGGAGTGTGCATCGAGGCGAGAGCAAAACGCGAGCTCTCCAGCGCGGACGTTTCAGCAGGCCTGGAGCGTCCAAGTACCGTTTTCCGGAATAAGGAGAAGAAAAGTGAGACTCTGGCATCTGGCGTTGCTGATGGCGGTGGCGACCTTCGCCGCCGCGCAGGTCGGCGTGGGCGCAACTATCCTCCACGAGCCGTTCGAATACGACGCCGCCAGTTCCGGCGACGGCGAGCTTACAGGCAAGAACGGCGGCACCGGCTTCCCGGGCGCATGGGTAGACGCGGATGCCGAGGGGGGCGGCGGCAATTTCGCTTTCAATATCGCTGACGGCGGGCTGTCCTTCCCCGGCCTTGTGTCCAGCGGAAACGCGGCACTCAGAGATGATGGCGCCGGCGGCAACAGGACGCGTGCAAACGCGCGAGCGTTTGACACGACCGGCCTCACGGACGACGGCGATACGTTGTACTTCTCGTTCCTCTTTCAGTTTGGAGCGGAGACCGGCGGTTGGGCCAGTGTCTATTTCCTGTCTGATGCCGGTGCTGTCGATGGCTCTTCCGGCCTTACGCAATATGACAACGGGTACGGTGTCACTATCGGCGGTGATGGCATTCTCGAAGCCAAGAGCGCGGGAAGCGCCGCGGGTTCTGGTCCCGCCAGCGGGGATTACGAAGACGGTGAGGAACATCTGGTCATCGGCAAGATTTCGTTTGGCGCGACAGAAGACACGGTCGAGATCTGGCTGGATGATCTCACTGCGAGCGGTGCGGCCGACTCGATCGCCACGAGCAGCAGCCTGACACGCGGCGAGAACGTGTATCTCAGTGCGCGTAAGGATACGGCTATCGCTCTCGACGAACTTCGTCTCGGCGAGACGCTGGTGGACGTGACGGGCGCCGCGGTGATCCCCGAACCGTCAACGCTGGCCGGGTTGGGGCTCGGCGGCCTGCTGCTGGCCCTCCGGCGTCGCAGGCGCGCGCAGGCGTAGGCGGAAGCGGCTTGCCCCGGTCGGTGGTCGCCCCGCGGGTCCGTCCGCCGCCGGCGCTGAGGACGAGGCGGAGCATTGCGCGGGCGCCGCGGGGGTGCGCTACACGGACGGACGGGTGGAACGGGACCCCCGCGTAGGCCCCGCGCAGGTGCGGGGTGGGGCTTGTAGGTGGTGAAGGTGCACCCATGACAAGGCGGAGCTACGCGTTCAGCTCCCTCCGGCTGCGTGCCGCGAAGCGGCGGGCGCGCCGCACGGGCCTGCATGGTTTTACCCTCATCGAGCTGCTGGTCGTCGTGGCGATCATCGCGCTGCTGCTGACGATCCTGGCCCCCTCGCTGAATCGGGCCAGAGAGCTTGCCCTCCACGCCGTTTGCGCTTCGCAGCTTCACCAGATCGGCGTCGCCACGCAGGCCTATGTTGCGCAGGCCGAGGGCGCCCTGCCGCGCGCCGTGCCCCGCAACAGCCTGAAGCACCCCGGGGCCAACAAGCCCTTCGAGACCCACGTCGCCTACTGGCACGACAAAGGCAGCGACAAGTGGCTCTTCCCGGACGGCTCGCCCATGCCCTGGTCGCTGGGCCTGCTCTGGCATCAACAGATCGTGGGGAACCCGAGGCTCTTCTACTGCCCCAAGCAGACCCGCGAGACGGCCGGGAACCGCAGCTACGAGTACTACCGCGACGTCGGCTGGCTGCCGTACGGCTCCACCATCGACCGCAGCGTGGGCTACTACATCCACACGGGATACCTCTACATCCCCTACAGCGGCATGACGGGGATCTATGACAGCCGGGGCGACCGCCCCTCCAGCCTGGACCAGGTCCGGCCGGAGATGGTCCTTGCCGCCGATGACAT
>CAZMDT010000012.1:8052-23976 GCA_964564965.1 uncultured Planctomycetaceae bacterium
CGCTCGGCACGCCCAGCCCGCATCCGGGGTACCAGTGGAACGTGGCCCGTTTTGATGGGAGCGTGAAGCGGGTGGCGGCGGATGAGACATGGGTCGAGGACATCCCCTGGCCGCGACTGGGAGACCCGTGGCTGGTGCACGACTGGCTGTCGTTCAACGCCCTGCTGGATCGATTGGAGCGCGGGGCGAAGTGACCCCGGCGGCCGCGCCGCTGTTCGCACGGTCAGCGGCTGTACGTGCCGACCAGCTCCGCCGTGGCGAGCACATGCCCCTCGAGAGCGGCCAGAAGCTCCGCCTTCGTCAGCCCCGGACGGAGCTCAAGCCTGGCATCGAGAGCAAACAGCCTGAAATGGTAGTGGTGCGTTCCGCTGGGCGGGGCCGGGCCGCGGTAGCCCACGTTGCCCGACGGCCAGGAGTTCCTCCCCTGAAGCGCCCCGGCGGGTTCCGAAAGCCGCAGGTCGCGCGGAACGCCTTCGGTCAGGGCGCTCGTGGCGGCTGGGATGTTGTAGATGACCCAGTGCGTCCACACGCCCACGGGCGCGTCCGGGTCGTCGCAGATCAGCGCCAGCTCCGCCGTGCGCTGCGGCACGTTCGTCCAGGCCAGCGGCGGGGAGACGTCCGCCCCGTCTGCGGTGTGCCGCTTCGGGACCGGCCGGCCCGCGCCGAATGCCGACGAAGTGACTGCCATGCTCATGGGCCTGCTCTCCTTCCCAACAGCCGAACGTGTGGCGGATGCGGGCGGCGGCTGGGCGGGCGCCGTCGATACGGCACGCGGGGCTTGCTGTTCAGGGCGCGATCGCGCCCTGTCCGGCTTCCGGCCGGGCCCGGAGTCGGCGTCAGAACATCCGACCAGCGCCGCGGCCAGCGCCGCCGACACCACCGCCCGTAACCAGCGTGACGTGACCATCGTCGCACCTGCCCTGCCCGACGGCTCCCCGCCGCAGAAAGCCTACCGCGCGGCGCCCGCGACGGCAACGGCGGCGGACACGGCCCCCTGTCCGAAGGCCACGCCGGCGGCTATACTCACGCGCGTGAAGCTCGCCACGTGGAACGTCAATTCGGTGCGGGCGCGGCTGGAGCGGCTGCTGGGGTGGCTCGCCAAACATCGGCCGGATGTCCTCTGCCTCCAGGAGATCAAGTGCACGGACGACGCCTTCCCCGCCGAGGCCCTGGCGGCCGCCGGCTACCACGCCGCCGTCTTCGGCCAGAAAACCTACAACGGCGTGGCGATCCTTGCGAAGGAGGAGCCCCGGAGTGTCCGCCGCGGGCTCACCGATGACGACGCCGACGCCCGCCTGATCTCCGCCGACGTCGTCGGCGTGCGGATCCTCAGCGCCTACGTTCCCAACGGGCGGGAAGTCGGCTCCGAAAGCTACGCCTACAAGCTCGACTGGCTCGCCCGGCTGCGCGAATACCTCGAGCGCCACGGCTCCCCGTCGCAGCCGCTGGTCCTCTGCGGCGACCTGAACGTCGCCATCGACGACAAGGACGTGGCGCACCCCGAGGCCTGGGCGGACACGGTGCTTTGCCACCCGGCCGCCCGCGAGGCCCTCGCCCACGTCCGCGACTGGGGCCTGGTGGACGTGGTGCGCAAGCACCATCCCGACGGCGGGGTCTACTCGTGGTGGGACTACCGCCAACTGGCCTTCCCCCGCAACGACGGCCTGCGGCTGGACCACGTGTACGCCACGGCGCCGCTGGCCGGGCGCAGCACCGTGGCGTCTGTCGACCGCGACGAGCGGAAAGGCGCCAAGCCGTCGGACCACGCCCCCGTGATCGCTGATTTCGCGGACTGAGGCCGGCGTCTCAGCCCGCCGGCCGGCGCGCCAGAAGGCTGCCCATCGTCACGGCCCACAGCACCACCGGGCCCAGCAGACCGACGGTGTACCGCTCGAGAAGCAACGGCAACCCGATCACGCACACCAGGCAGAAGACGATGAGGAGGATGAGGCCCACGTGCCGCGCGCGGCGCCGCGCGATCTCCGCCTCGCCCGCCGCGATCAGCAGCGGCAGGAAGGCGGGCAACGTGTAGACGGCGTAGCGGCCCTTGGTTTCGGGCAGGATGAGGTAGAGCGTGGCGGCCCACAGGGCCGTCATCATGAAGGCGGCGAAGCGGGGCGGGGGCCCGCGGCGCAGCCAGCGCCACGCCGCCACGCCGGCGACGAGCACGATCAGCGCGCGGATCGCGTGGGCGGCCGCCAGGACGTCCGAGCGCGGCAGCGACAGGTGCGGCACGCCGGGGGAGCCCCGGTGGAACCTTGGGGCGTCGGTCAGGTATCGCAGCATCGCCACGTCCAGCGACTGGTTCGGCAGCGTCTGCTCGCGGAAGCGGAAGTCGACGAGGTTGTGCTCGGCGAAGAACATGTGCCCGACGTACGAGGCGGACAGGTCCCACCCCCGCGCCCCGTAGACGGCGAGCACGACGATGACGGTGAAGATGGCGCACGCCGCGAAGGCGAGGGCAAGCTGCGTCCACTTCCGCCGCAGGGCCGGCACGGCCGCCATCAGCACCGGGTAGAACTTGATGCTGATGGGCACGGCGAGTGCGGCCCCGGCGAGCAGCGGGCGGCCGGCGGCGTCGGCTCGCAGATACGCCAGCCAGCAGACCACGAACAGGACGCTCCACTGCCCGGTCTGGATGCTTCCGCACGAGAGGATCACGAGCAGCGCCGCCGCCCACGGCAGCGCCCGATGGAGTTCCTCGCGACGCGCATCGAGCCGGCGGGCGATGCCGAACAGGCACGCCACGCCGCCGGCGAGCAAGGCCAGGTTGACGCCGGCCCACACCACACTTGCCGGGCCGGGCTCCAGCAGCGCCAGGCCCCGGAAGGCGATCATGCCGAACGGCGGAATGCTCCGGTGCCAGCCGGTTGCCGCGTCGCGGGCAGCGTAGAGCTCGGCGCCCGCGCCCCGGTTGAGCAGCCTGCCCGCCCGGTAGAAGACGCTGAAGTCGGTCTCGCCCCGGTCGGCGCGGTGCAAGAGGCTGACGGCCTGGATGCCGGCCGCCACGCACGCCAGCGCAACGGCGCACCATCCCGCGATGCGCCACCCGCGTGCGGCGGGTGAGCCCCGCGCTTGCTCTGTCGCCACGTCCGCCATGCCGTCGCTCCGCCGGCCGCCCACTATGTGCCCCATGCGCGTCCGAGGCAAGCCGGTCCCGCAGGCGCCCGCCGGTTACCCCAACCGCAGAGCGAACCGCAGCGACATCCTCCTCGCGGACTCGCCCGGCACGAACGTGATCCGCCGCAGCGGCGCGCCGGTGCGCGACTCCAGGCGGCTTTCCTCAGCCAGCTCGGCGACGGCGAATCCCGGCGCGCCGGCGTCCGCCCCCTCGGCCGTCAGCCGCGCCGAGCCGTCCCGCTCGGACCGAATGACAACGGCCCTGCCGTTATCGACGGCCTCGGCGGGCAGCTCGGTCATGAAGGCCTCCTCCACGGCGGCGGGCTCCTCGAAGGCGAAGTCGTCGGCGAGCTGCATGTCCCGCCCGTCGGGGGCGAGCGTGATCGTCCGTTCGAGGCGTTTCAGGGACGCCACGTCGTAGGCGGCGGTCATGTCGATGCGGGCGGTTTTCGGCCCGTCGCCGTGGAGGCCCTCCACCGCGATGGTGCCGGCGTACCGCGCGCCCTCGCTCTGCGGGCGGCCGGCGACCACCGGCACGCTGTGCCCCAGGGAGTTGCAGAAGACGCTCTCGTAGCGCCGCGGGCTGAACGTGCGGGCGGAGTAGACGGGCGCTCCCGCGTCGGTCAGGAAGAACGCCCCGCCGCGGTGCACGACGAAGGAGCCGACGTCGTTGTGGTTGTGCATCTCATCGTTGTGCCCGGCCTTGGCGCCGACGGTCGTCGCGCCGGCGCGGAGCTTCGCGACGCCCAGCGACGGCAGGAAGGCATCGCCCGGGGCGTGCGGCTGGGCCCGGCGCCCGTCGTAGAGCAGCAGGTCCGTCAGCGAGGACACGGCGAGCTGCCCGTCGTCGGTGAGCCGGCACAGGCCGAACAGCTCCGGCACGGACTGGAACCGGTTAATGAGGATGGCCGTGGCGGGGCTCTGCCAGCCGGAATGGCAGTCGGCGAAGGGCAGGTCCACGCCGGGGGCGATCGACGCGGCGAGGGGGAAGCGGCAGATGCGCCCGATCCGCTCGCCGGCCATCAGGTCGACGCGCCCGCCGGTGCAGGCATGCAGGGCCGCGGCGAAACGCACGTACCAGCCGAAGCCGTACCGCCAGTAGCTCGGGCCCTCCGAGCAGCCCCCGTCGTCAGTGAACCCGCCGATGAAGTGCCGCAGCGCCGTGGCGGCGAGGCCGACCGTCTGCGCCAGGCGCTTCGGGTCGCGCTCCAGCAGCATCGCCGCCACGCCGACGCCGCCGTTGCACACCGCGTTCCAGTTGTTGCTGCCGCCCTCCAGACCGTCCCGCCACGAGAACCGGTTGCCCGGGTCGAGGTACGCATCCAGCACGCGGCACCGCACCTCCCCCGCCACCCGCTCGTACACCTCCGGCTCCAGCCGGTCCTTCAACACCGTGATGATCGTCGCGAAGTCGGCCGCGTGCGTCGCCACACGCAGCGCGATCGACTCGCCCCGATGCTCGTGGGCGGGCATCATCCAGGTCGTGGTTTCGCACTCGGCCCAGAGGAGGTCCTGGAGGTAGCGGAAGTAGTCCAGGCCGAGGAAGCACGCGGCGGCCGCGCCCATGAGCTGGCGGTGCCGCGCGCCCAGGAGCGCCTGATAGTTCTGCCGGTTGCCCGTGCGGCGGAACTCGCGATACCCGCTGTACGGCAGGGGGGGGATCGGCTCGTCCGGCTTCAGCGATTCCCGCAGCCGGTCGGTCAGTCCCTGCGACCGGGCGATCTCCCCGGCCCGCCGGCGGACCTGCTCGTCGTGCATTTCCGGCATGGGGTCCGAGGGGAAGCTGTCCTCGACGATCCTTGCGATGTCCTCCGGCGCCTGCTGCTCCGGCACGCGTGTCTCCTGCGGCCGCGGGAACTCATCGACAGGCCGAGCCGGCGGCGGCCGCGCCGGCTCGCACGTCGGATGGTACAATCGCCCCACGCCGAAGCAACCCCTTGCCCGGAATGCCCGGCCCCGTCACCGGGCCCGGGGCGTTTAACCCTTCGGCGGCGCAACCGACTGTTCAAGCACGAAAGGTGGCTGCCATGCGAACGAAGGTGACGCTCCTGCTGACCGTGCTCACGGCCGCGGCCCCGGCCGTGGGCGGGCCCCGCCCGGCCGAGAAGGGGCCCGTGCCGGAGTTCAAGGCGGAAGGCTACACGCTCGCATGCCACACGCTGGAGACGAGCACGAAGATCGACCTGGCGGAGAAGGGCGAGCGCCAGCACACGCTGGCCCTGGAGGGGGTGCTCACGCGTCCGGAGCGGGAGGACGTCGTGGCCGTCACGGGCGAGTTGAAGGTCGTGGCGGTGGTCGACGCGAACGAGGACAGCCTGTTGCCGCGCAGCGAGCGTGGCGCGGCCAGCGACCGCTACCGGAAGGGCACGTACGTCGGGCTCCTGTCGGGGGCCGCGAAAGTGGCGGTCGACCGCCTCCAGCTCGCCGCCAACCCCTACAAGGTCCGGGCAATGACCGTCGAGGCGGAGGTGATTGTCGCCAAGGAGCGGGACCAGAAGCGCCTGCCCGCCGTCGTCATGCAGGATGAGGCCGAGCTCGTGCCGGGCCTGAAGGTGCGGATCACCGGCCTGCGCCTCGAGAAGGACGGGGAGTTCCGCGTGATGGTGCGCTGCACGCGGTCGTCCGGGGGCAGCCGCGGGGCGTTCATCGAGAAGGTTTTCGCCCTCGACGAGGACGGCGCCATCATCGCCGGCGCGGGCTGGAGCGAGGGCGACATGTTCGCGGAATCCGGCTTCCTGACAGCGCGGTTCGCCATGCCGGCCGGCAAGGCCCACAAGGCGCTCCGCTTCATCATCGTGACCGACCACGTGGCCAAGACGGTCTCGTTCCGCCTCCGCGACATCTTCCAGAGGTAGCCCCCGGCCCGCGCAGGACAGAGGCGCAGCGGCCGTACGCGCCGCCGCGCCTCGTGGCTCGCCGCCGATGACCGCCGCAGCCCTTAGCCCAGGCCGAGAATCTTCCGGTTCGTCGCCTTGTCGCTTCCGCCGCCGGCGAAGTCGTCGAAGGCGACTTCCGACGCCTCGATGATGTGCCTCGCGATGAACGGCGCCCCCTCCGCGGCGCCCTGCTCCGGCGACTTCACGCAGCACTCCCACTCCAGCACCGCCCACGACCGGTAGCCCGCCTCCGTCAGCGCGGTGAACACCTGTGTGAAGTCGACCTGCCCGTCGCCGAGGCTGCGGAAGCGTCCCGCCCGCCTGGCCCAGGGCTGATAGCCGCCGTAGACGCCCACGCGTCCGCTCGGCCGAAGCTCCGCGTCCTTCACGTGGAACGCCGTGATCCGGTCGGCGTAGATGCGGATGAACTCCACGTAGTCGAGCGCCTGGAGAATGAAGTGACTGGGATCGTAGTTGATCGCCGCCGCCGGGCTGTTGCCCGTCTTCTCCAGGAACATCTCGAACGTCACGCCGTCGTGCAGGTCCTCGCCGGGGTGCAGCTCGTAGGCGAGCGTCACACCGTTGTCGTTGGCGAGGTCCAGAAGCGGCTTCCACCGCCGCGTCAGCTCCGCAAAGCCCACCTCGACGATCCCCGCCGGCCGCTGTGGCCAGGGATACATCATGTGCCACAGCAGCGCCCCGGAGAAGATCGGCACGGCCGGCAGGCCGAGGTTCGCCGACGCCTTGATGACCTTCTTCACCTCGCCGATGGCCCATTTGCTGGCGGCCTTGCGGTCCATGCCTTCGGGGTGGAAGCCCCCGAACGCCACCTCGTAGGCGGGGTGCATCGCCACGCACTGCCCCTGGAGGTGCGCCGCCAGCTCCGTCACCTCCACGCCGGCGTCGTTGAGCTTTCCCTTGTAGTCGTCGCAGTAGGCCTTGCTGCCGGCGGCCTTGTCGAGGTCGATACAGGTGGAGTCCCAACTGGGGATCTGCACGCCCTTGTACCCGAGCCCCGCGGCCCACTTGCAGATGCTCTGGAGGCTGTTGAACGGCTCCTCACTGCGGAGGAACTGAGCCAGGAAGATCGCCGGTCCTTTCATGCTGGACATAGTGCGCTCCTTGTTCGCTTCTGCCGAACCCGCTTCGCCGCCGTCCTAAGTACTTGCGGGCCGGCAGATCGTCAAACCAAATCCCCCGCAGACGCCTCCGGGCCCGCCGGTGCTACTTCTGCGAGGGCAGCAGGGACAGGAACATCCTCTCGGCCGGCCCGGCCGCGCGGCCCCGGCGGCGCAGCACCCCCAGCGGCCGGTACCAGCGCGCCGGGTCGCGGAAGCGGACGTAGCAGAGGGCGCCGGCCTTCACCTCGTTCTCGATGTTGTCGCGGGGGAGGATGCTGAGCCCGGCGTTGACTTCCACGGCCCGCTTGAGCGTTTCGACGTTGTCGAACTCCATGGCGACCTCCACGGCGACGTGGCAGCGCCTGAGCTGGCGGTCGATGTACCGTCGCGTGGGAATGCCCGACTCGACGGCAACGAACCTCTCGCCGTTCAGGTCGGCGGGGACGACTCGCCGCCGCTTCGCCAGCCGGTGCTCCGGGGCGCACACCACCACCAGCTCCTCGCTGGCCAGCGGGATGATCTCGATGGAGCGGTGCTTCTCCGGGTAGGCCACCACCCCGAGGTTCATCTCCCCGCTGAGCACGGCGGCGTAGATGCGATTCCATCGCGTGTACTCCACATACAGATTCACCTCCGGGTGGGCCTGGATGAACCGGCGGATGTGCGGCGCCAGCAGGTAGAAGCCGACGGAGTAGATCGTCCCCACGCGCAGCACGCCGCGGACCGCGTCGCTCGCCGATCGCACCTCGCCCTGGAGCTGCTCATACCGGCGGAGAATCTCGACGGCGCCCTGGTAGAACGCCCGCCCCGCCTCCGTCGGCACGACCAGCCCGCCGCCCCGGCTGATGAGCTGCGTGCCCAGGTCGCGCTCCAGCTTCGCGAGCTGCTGCGACACCGCCGACTGCGAAACGTAGTTCGCCTCGGCCGCCTTCGAGAAGCTGCCCGTGTCCACCAGGTCGCAGAACGTCTTCAGCACGTCCAGGTTCATCGCCGTCTTCCCGCCCGCTACCGCGGCGGCGCCGCGCCGGTGGTCGGCGTCCGGCCTCTGATCTGCTCGATCGCCTCCGCGGCGGCACGTCGCACCTGCGGATGCCCCCCGGCGGCCGCCTCCTCCAGCGCCGGAATCGCCGCCTTCGCCGCCGGGCCGATCCGCCCCAGCGCTGCCGCGGCGTTCGCGGCCAGCACCCAGGGCCGGCCGGGGCGTTTCAGGGCGGCCGTCAACGCCGGAACCGCGTCCTTCGCCGCCGGGCCCATCGCCCCCAGCGCCTCGGCGGCGTAGAAATCGTTGTACCCGCCGCCCGTCTTGCCCGTCGCCACGTCGCCGAGTTCCGCAACTGCCTCCCGCGCCGCCGGGCCGAGCAGCTTCGCCGCCAGTATCGCGCCTTCCACCACGTGCCAGTTCTCGTGCTTCAGCGCCTCCCGCAGCTTCGGCACCACCGCCGGGCCCATCGCCGCCACCGCCTCCGCCGCCGCGGCACGCACCGCGAAGTCCGTGTCGCTGAAGACCGCGATCAGGTCGCCGGCCGCGCGGCTCGCCTCGGCGCCCATCCTGGCCAGTGTTTGCGCGGCCGACATCCGTTCGAGTGTGCTTCGCTTGCGATCGGCCAACACGGCGCTCAACGCGGGGGACGCTTCGCCCAGGGCCCGGGCCAGGTCGGCCGGGCGCGTGGCGGCCGGGGCCACCCTCGAAAGCGCGACGGCCGCCTCCGCGCGTACCACGGGGTCGGCGTCGTTCAGGGCGGCGGCAAGCTTCGGCGCGGCGCTGGCGGCGGGCGGACCGATCGCCCCCAGCGCGGCGGCCGCCCCGGCGCGAACGTACGCGTCGTCGTCGCCGAGGGCCTCCTGAAGCGCCGCTGCCGCCCGCGCCCCGATGCCCGCCAAGGCACGG
This sequence comes from uncultured Planctomycetaceae bacterium, assembly GCA_964564965.1. Taxonomy (GTDB): domain Bacteria; phylum Planctomycetota; class Phycisphaerae; order SM23-33; family SM23-33; genus CAZMDT01. The sequence continues at coordinate 17,058 of CAZMDT010000012.1, forward strand.
ATCACATCCTTCGTGACGTACAGGTCCGCGGGCTTCTCGGCATGCAGCGCGCCCGCGAGCGCCGCGGCCGCCGGTTCCGCCCCCGCGCCGAGCCCCGCCAGCGCCCTCGCCGCCGCCAGACGGACCTCCCACGCACGGGCGCCCAGCGCTTTCGCGAGCGCCGGCACGACGCCCTCGGCCGCCGCGCCGATCTCCCCGAGCGCGCGGGCCGCAGACACCGCCACCACCGGCACGCCGTATTCCGTTCCGCTGTCGCCGAGCGCGCGGACCAGATGGGGCACGGCCGGCGCGGCCGAGGTGCCCAGTCGCCCCAGTTCCGCGGCTGCCGCGCAGCGCTGCTTCAGCGACGGCGACTCGAGCCTGGCCACCAGATCGGCCACAGTGGGCTGTCCCGCCGCGTGGAGCCCTGCGCAGCTCACGGCGGCGGTCAGCGACATGACCAGCGCGTACCGTCTCATCGTGATCTCCCCGGCGCCCGGGCCGCTGCCGCGCGGCCGGCGCGGAGCGAGACTAGTGGAGCCCCGGGGCGTCGTCAAGGGCCGCCCGCCGCGTGGCACGCCTCGCCGCCGTGTGCTATCCTCAGCGCCCATGCAGACGTTCGGGGAGATACGTTCGCTTGTGGCGGAGGCGGGTGTGCGGCCGAGGAAGACGCACGGCCAGAGCTTCCTGATCGACCTCAACCTGATGGCGAAGCTTGTCGAGCTGGCCGAGATCGGCCCGGCGGACACTGTCCTGGAGGTGGGCGCGGGCACCGGCTCGCTGACCGAGGAGTTGCTGGAGCGTGCCGCCCGGGTGGTGGCGGCGGAGCTCGACGCGCGGCTGTGCGCCCTGGTGCGGCGGCGGCTCGGCGAGGGGGGGAACCTGACGCTCATCTGCGGCGATGTGCTGGCCGGCAAGCACGCGATCGCCCCGGGCGTTCTGGCCGCCGTCGCGCCCGCGGCGCGGCTCGTGGCCAACCTGCCCTACGGCATCGCCACGCCGCTGGTGGCCCTGTGTCTCGGCGAGTCATGGCGGTCGGCCGCCGGACGCGACGGCGCCGTGCTGTTCGACCGGCTGACGTTCACCGCTCAGCAGGAGGTGGCAGACCGCCTGGCCGCCGGGCCCGGGGGGCGGCCGTACGGCCCGGTGAGCGTGCTCACCGCGGCCGTCGCGCGCCTGACGACCGGGCGGGCGGTGCCCGCCTCGGCGTTCTGGCCCCGGCCCAAGGTCGCCACCCGGATGCTCCGCATCGACTTCGACGCCGATCGGGCCGGGCAGCTCGCCGACGTGGGGACCCTCCAGCGGCTGCTGGCGCTGGCGTTCGCGCAGCGACGGAAGCAGATCGGCTCCATCCTGCACCGCAAGCCCCCCACCGGGCGGCGGGCGTCTCCGGCCTTTTCACCGGCGGCCCTGGAGGCAGCCCTGGCGGCCGGCGGGATCGACCCCACGGCGCGGCCTCAGCAGATCGCTCCGGAGCAGTACGTCGCGGCCGCCAACGCCCTGGCCGCCGGCCGGTAGGCCAAGCGCCCTTGTGCCCTTGTCTCGGCGCACGGGGCAAGGTACAGTGTAGTTGTTGGCTGACTCGCAGCTCAAGGACTCAGGAATGTCCCAGGCAGAATCCGACACCGTTGAGCAGGCCCAGCAGGACGCCGCCATCTCCGAGGCGGAGAAGCAGAAGCGGCACGAGGCGGCGGCGCGCTTCTTCAAGCGTGCCGAAGAGGTCGCGGGCACGGGGAACTGGGACTTCGCCATCGAGATGTACCTCGAGGGTATCTCCCGGGAGCCGGACAACTTGGAGCGCGGGCACAAGCCGCTGCGTGAGGCGTCGCTGAAGCGCAAGGCCCAGGGGGGCAAGGGCGCGGGGATGATCGAGTCGCTCAAGCGCCGCTCCGGCAAGGATCCGATGACGAACCTGGTCAACGCCGAGTACGTGCTGGCCAAGGAGCCGGGCTCGGTGGCGGCCATGGCACGGGTGCTGAAGGCGGCGCAGGCGCTGGAGCTGCCGACGGTGGCGGAGTGGGTCTGCGACGTCATGCTCGATGCCCAGCGCCAGGCGCAGAAGCGCAGCAAGTCCGTCCTGCTGCTGCTGACGCAGACCTTCAACGACATGGAGGCGTACGCCAAGGCGATCCAGGCATGCGAAATGGCCCGCCAGCTCAGCCCGAACGACCTGGAGCTCCAGCGGGCCATGAACGAGCTGTCGGCCAAGTACACCATCCAGAAGGGCAAGTACGACCAGACAGGCGACTTCACCCGGTCCGTGAAGGACATGAAGGGCCAGCAGGAGCTGATGCGACGGGACGCGCAGGTGAAGACGGAGGACTACCTGAAGAGCGAGGTGGAGCGGGCCCGCCAGGAGTACCTCGCCTCGCCCACCGTGCCCGGCAAGATCAACGGCCTGGTGGACGCGCTGCTGAAGTTCGAGGACGAGAGCTACGAGAACGAGGCCGTCGACGTGCTCAAGAAGGCCCACCAGGACACGGGGGCCTACCAGTTCAAGATGCGGATCGGCGACATTCGCATCCGCCAGATGACGCGGCGTTACCGGGAGGTGGCGGCCTCGGGGGACCGCCGGGCGGCCGCCGATCAGGCCCGCAAGCAGCTCGACTTCGAGCTCGTGGAGTACACGGAGCGGGCCTCCCAATACCCGACGGACCTGGCGATCAAGTTCGAGCTGGGGCGGAGGCAGTTCCTCGCCGGGCAGCATGACGAGGCGATCGCCTCGCTTCAGCAGGCACAGCGCGACCCGCAGCGCCGGCTGTCGGCGCTGAGCTACCTCGGACAGGCGTTCGCCAAGAAGGGCCTCCTGCGGGAGTCGGCGGACACCTATCGGCGGGCGCTGGAGACCGAGATGGGCGAGGAGCGTGAGAAGGACCTGCGTTACAACCTGGGGCGCGTCCTGCTGGAGATGGAGGACTACCCACCGGCCCGGGAGCAGTTCTCGCGCGTCGCCCAGATGGACTACAACTACAAGGACGCCCGCGCCCTGCTGGACCAGGCCGACAAGGCCCAACGCGACCCGGGCGAGCAGGCCGGCTCGTAGCGCGGGATTCACTTGCCGCCTGCCGCAGCCGCTGTATAATGCGGCGTTCCGCAACGCCCGGGAAGCACCGGACGCCTGCGCAGGAGACGATTTCGTGGCCCATTCGTTGTCAGCGAAGAAGCGCATCCGGCAGAACGTGAAGCGGCGTGCCCGCAACCGCTGGCGCAAGCAGCGCGTCAAGGACGCCGTCAAGGCCTTCGACGACGCCGTTCGGGAAGGCGACCCCACCAAGGCCGCCGAGCGCCTCAAGGAATGCTACAAGCAGATCGACCAGGTCGCCGCCAAGGGCACCGTCCACAAGAACACGGCGGCGAGGCACAAGTCGCGCCTGGCGAAGCGCCTGGAGAGCCTCTCGAAGTAGCCGCGCGCCGCCCCGCCCTCGCGGCCGGCAGATCGCAGAACCCCAGGCCGGCGGACCAGCGTTCGCGGGCTCTGGTCCCTTAGCCGCCACAGTAGAATCGCGCCCGATGAGCGCCCCTCACCGCAGGTTCGCCAGCCGCGCCGGCGAGAAACTCGACGCCGCCCTCGACGCCTTCGCCCTGGACGTTCGCGGGCGGACGTGCGCGGATTTCGGCTGCAACGTCGGCGGCTTCACCGACTGCCTCCTGAAGCGCGGCGCGGCGAGGGTCTTCGCCGTGGACACCGGCTACGGCGAGCTGGCCTGGCGGCTGCGGCAGGACCCCCGCGTCGTCGTCATGGAGCGGACGAACGCCCTTCACTGCCCCCCGCCCTGGCCCGCCGAGCTCGTGACCGTGGACGTGGCCTGGACGCCGCAGGAGCGCGTCGTCCCCGCCGCCCTCGGCTGGCTGGCGCCGGGCGGAAGCGTCGTGTCGCTGCTCAAGCCCCACTACGAGCTGACGAAGCTGCACAGGCGCAAGCCCCCCGCCGCATTGCCGGACGACCAGGCCGCCGGCGTCTGCCGGACGGTGTGCGAGCGCCTGGGCGAACTGGGCTGCCGCGTGCTGGCCGTCATGCGGTCCGGCCTGCGGGGCAAGGGGGGCAACCTCGAGTACCTGCTGCTCATCCGGCCGTGACGGGGCGCGGGAACCGGAGTCGAGCCGGGCGTCCGCGCGTTGCCCCAGCCGCCGTATTGGGGTACCTTCCCGGCATGATCGGGCGTGCACTCAGCTCGGGCCTCGCGGCGGCGCGCGGCGCCCTGGCCCGCGGGCTCATTCGGCTGGGGGTGACCCCCAACGTCCTGACGCTGCTCGGTGCCGCTCTGACGGCGGGCGCGGGCGCGTGCTTCGCCCTCGGGGCGGGCGGGCGGTTCGCCTGGAGCCTCGCGCCGGGCACGGCCCCAGGCGCCTACCTCCTGCTGGGCGGCGTGCTGCTCGTGCTGTCGAGCGCGTGCGACATGCTCGACGGCACCGTCGCCCGCATCTCCGGCCGGAAGACCGAGTTCGGCGCGTTCCTCGACAGCACGCTCGACCGCTTCAGCGATTTCGCCGTCTACGCGGGCATCGCCACGTACTACGCCCGCCTGCCCACGGCCAACGTCACGTTCATGCTGCTGGCGCTTGTGGCGATGCTCAATGCCTTCCTGATCAGCTACGCCAAGGCCAGGGCGGAGGACTTCATCGCCTCCTGCGGGGTGGGCTTCTGGCAGCGGGGCGAGCGGTCGACGGCGGTGCTCATCGCCGCGTTCGCCCACAACATCCCCGCCCTCCTCGTCCAGCAGGCGGCCCTGCCGATGCTGACCGTCTGGCGGCGGATCAGTCATACGCGGGCCGAGATACGTGCGAAGCGCACCGGCATGCGCCCCGCCGAATCGCCCCTGCTCCGCAAGCTCCGCATCTGGCGGCAGCCACGCGGCAGCCTGGGCTACGAACTGACGGTGGCAATCAACATCGCCTGGCTGATCTTCGCGCCGGTTCAGCCGGTGGACCTGCTGCGGCGCTGGGCCGGGGGATAGACGCGGCCCCGCCGCTGGGCCGAGCCGGCCGAACCCGCTACCGGCCGCCCGAAGCGGCGCGGACGTGCTCCAGATACTCGCACAGCACGTTGAAGTTCGCCACGAAGTCCCGGCAGCGGATCATCTTGTCGGCCACCCAGCGGCCCTTCTCGTCGAGGGCCCCGATCGCCTTCCGCACCTTCCCCTCCAGCCGCCGCGATTCCTTCGCGTGTTCCGAGGCCGTCAGCGGCCGCGACCGCCCGGCGAGGTGCCGCTTCGCCCCGAGGCGCTTGACCTCCTCGAACAAGCTGACGGCCTTCTCCACGCCGTAGCCTCCCTGCCACGCGTACCCGCTGCGCCGCTCCTGGCTGATCTCCTCCAGCGTGTAGTGCACCTTCCCGTCGCGGTCGCCGTAAATGGGCCGGTTCGTGCCCACCTCGTACAGCCGAGCCCATACGCCGTCCTTCAGCTTCGACTTCTCCAGCCACGCCATCGCCGCCGGAATGGGCTTCAGGTACTTCTCCTCGCCCGTGTAAAGATGCAGCTCGATGAGCGTCCGGATGTTCCGCGCCGTCACGGCGGAGCAGACGCCCGGGGGCTCGAACGACCGCGCCCACGCCGGGCGAAGCTCGCGGTCGTACTGCTGCGCCCAGCCGGCCTGCGGCGCCGGGAGCTGCGAGGCGATGATGAAGTCTCCGCCGCGGCGTGCGGCGGCGAGGAGGTCTGCCTTGCCGTACTGGCGGTGGGCGCGGAGCAGCACGGCGATGCAGTCGTTGATGGCGTGGTCGTTGAAGGTGCAGTAGTCGTGGTAGCCGCCGCGAAGCGGGAACCACTGCGGCCAGCCGCCGTTGGGGTACTGGGCCTTGAGCAGGAATCGCAGGCCCAACTCCACCGACTCCGTCAGCCAGGCTTCGTCCAGGTCGCGGTCGAGGTCCATGAGGAACTCGATCGCCCCCTGCGAGGTGCGATCGTCGAGCGTGGCGTGGCCCCTGCGGCGGGTCGGCTTTGCGTCATCCGGCTTCAGGTGGCTCACGTCAGCCAGGTAAGGCCAGCCGCCGCATTCGCGCTGCGTCCACGCGAGCGCCCGCCCGACTTCCCGGGCGGCCGCGAGATGCTTGCGGTCGCCCGTCAGCCGGTAGGCGCGCAGGTAGACTTCTCCGACGCTGGGCGTGCCGGGCGGCTGGACCCAGATGTCGGCGGGCCCGGCCTTCTGGTAGGTGGCCTCGCCCCAGCGCTGCTTGAGGTCCAGCGAGTAGATGCCGGCGTACCCGCCGTGAACGGCGATGGAGCGGAAGAACGCGGCGGCCCTAGCCATCGCGGCGGCGGCCTGGCGGTCGAGCGGCTCCTCGGCGGCGGCGGGCGCTGCCGCCAGCACGCCCGCCAGCAACAGGACACAGAGAGCCACCTGCTGCGGCGAGGCCCGATGGCGCGGGGCGGTTGGCATGGCGGCCCTCCACGGCGCTATTCGAGGTTCGCGTGGCGGCGGCGGAACTCCTCGGAATCGACCTTCAGCCGCTCGGCGAGCACGTTGAACACCGCGTCCAGGCAGAGGCTGGCGGCGTGCTCGAAGACCGCCGCCCGCACCACGATGTCCGACGCCTGGGCGGGGATGGTGATCACTTTGTCGGCGTCCCGCGCCAGCAGCGACTGCGGCGCGGACGTGATGACCACCACGGTCGCCCCGAACCCCTTCGCGCGGCGGGCGAGGTAGTCGGTGTAGCCCGTCTCGCCGGTGCAACTGATGGCCACGAGCAGGTCGCCGCCGCCGGTGGCCGGGGTGACCGTCTCGCCCGGGATGAACGCCGGAAGCCCCGCGTGCATCAGGCGCATTCCGAAGCTCCGCGCGACCAGGCCGCTGCGCCCCGCCCCCGTCAGGTAGGTCCGCCGTGCCCGCGGCAGCATCAGGGCCAGCTCGACGAAGTCGTTCCAGTCCACCTTCTCCATCACGGCCGCGATCCGGCCCAGCAGATCGCGCCCGGCAACTTGTAGCGATTGCTCATCCGGCA
>CAZMDT010000013.1:0-22863 GCA_964564965.1 uncultured Planctomycetaceae bacterium
GCCCCTTCTTAACGGTGCCTTATGACGAAACCGACGCGCAAGAACGCGCAAGAACAGGGAAGAATGCGCAAGAATGCGCAAGAACGCGCAAGAATCGGGAAGAATGCGCAAGAACGCGCAAGAACGCGCAAGAAGCTGGCAGACGCAAGGCCCGATGCCCAATGCTCGACACCGAGGAAATCCGCGACGCTCGATGGCCACTCCCGGCGCCCGGGATTCACGGCCGGAGCGGCTCACGGCCCGCGCCGCGGCGAGCTCAGCCCTCACTGCTCGGTCCTTCGCCTTCAGTGCTCGGTCCCCAGTCCTCGGGTGTCGTTTCTGGTGGGGCACGCCGGGCGGCGGCCCGGACGGAGGCCGGGGCGTGGACTTCGGCGGGCGATGCGGTAGAATCGGCCGGGCGGCGCCGCGGCGGCGCCGCGCGGGAGCATCGCCGCATGAGAATCCTCGTCACCGGCGGAGCGGGCTACCTCGGCACGCTGCTCGTGCCCATGCTGCTGGAGCGCGGGCAGCGGGTCGTCCTGTTCGACAACTTCACCTGGGGCCTGAAGCCCATCCTGCACTTCGCGGCCGACGAGGGCCTGAGCATCGTGACGGGCGACGTGCGCAATGCCGACGCCCTCGCCGCGGCGGGCGAGGGGTGCGAGGCGGTGATGCACCTGGCGGCGATCGTGGGCTATCCGGCCTGCGCGGCCGACCCGCACCTGGCGTACGCGGTGAACGTGGACGGCACGCGGAACGTTGTGGCGGCGGCAGGGGGGCGGCCGGTCATCTTCGCCTCCACCGGCTCGACATACGGCAAGGTGGAGGGCATCTGCACGGAGGACACGCCGATCGCGCCGCTGACGCTGTACGGCTCGACGAAGCGCGAGGCGGAGCAGCTCGTCGCGGGCGCCGGCGGGGTGTCGCTGCGTTTCGCGACGGTGTTCGGCGTGTCGCCGCGGCTGCGGCTGGACCTGCTGGTGAACGACTTCGTGTACCAGGCGGTGTCGCACCGGCAGATCATCCTGTACGAGGGGCACTTCCGGCGGACGTTCCTGCACGCCCGGGACGCGGCGCGGGCGTTCGTGTTCGCGCTGGATCACCTGGACGCGATGCGCGGGCAGGCGTTCAACGTGGGCGACGAATCGATGAACTACACGAAGCGCGACGTGGCCCTGCGGATCCGCGACCAGGTGGACTACTACCTGCACGAGGCCCAGGTCGGCCAGGACGCCGACCGGCGCGACTACGAGGTCAGCTACGCCAGGCTCCGCGGGCTGGGCTACGCGGCGGGGACCCCCCTCGATGAGGGCATCCGCGAGCTGGTGAAGGTTCTCAGCCACCTGCGTCTGACGGACGAATGGAGGAACGCCTGATGCGCGTGCTGGTGACCGGCGGGTCGGGCTTTCTGGGGCGGCGGATCGTCGAGGCCGTCCGCGCGAAGGGGCACGAGGTGCTGGCCCCGCGCAGCGCCGAGATGGACCTCGAGGACGCCGAGGCGGCGCCCGCCGCCGCGAAGGCGCTCGTCCGCGCCCACGGGCCCATCGACGCCATCATTCACTCCGCCGCCTACTACGGCGGCATCGGCATCAACCAGGCGGAGCCGGCCACCATCTTCCGCCGGAACACTCGGATGGCCGTGACGGCGTTCGAGCTGGCGCGGGAGCTGGGCGTGCGGAAGATTCTGCCGATCGGCTCGGCGTGCTCATACCCGGGCTACGTGGAGGGCGACCTGCGGGAGGACCGATTCTGGGACGGGGCGCTGCACGAGTCGGTCGAGGCATACGGGTTCACGAAGAAGGTCCAGCTCGTGGCCCAGCACGCCTACCACAAGCAGCACGGGATCGCCTCGAACCACCTGGTGCTGACGAACCTTTACGGCCCGGACGACGTGTTCACGGAGTACCGCTCGCACGTGGTGTCGGCGCTGATCAAGAAGTTCACCGACGCCGCGGACGAGGTGGTGCTGTGGGGCGACGGTTCGCCGGTCCGCGAGTTTCTCTACGTCAAGGACGCCGCCGAGGCCATCGCCCGCGCCCTCGAGCTGCCGCACGATCCCGAGCCGATCAACGTCGGCACCGGCGTCGGGACGAGCATCCGCGAGCTCGCCGAGCTGATCGCCCGCCTCACCGGCTTCCGCGGGCGAATCCGCTGGGACACCACCAAGCCCAACGGGGCCGCGCGAAAGGTGTTGGACGTGGAGCGCATGAAGGCCGGGCTCCGGTGGTATCCGGCGTGGTCGCTGGAGGACGGCCTGGCCGAGACGATCGCGTGGTACCTGAAGAACAAGGCCGCCGCCGATCGGCGGCAGTAGCCTCGCGGGGCCAGCCCCCCGCCCGCACGCGGAGCGAATGCGCATCCTGCTGCTGAACCAGTTCTACCGCCCGGACACCGCCTCGACGGGCCAGCACCTGACGGACGTGGCCGACGCGCTGGCGGCCCGGGGGCACGAGGTGCACGTGGTGTGCAGCCGGCGGGCGTACGGGGGCGGGCCGGCACGCTTCGCCGTCGAGGAGGCGCTCGGCGACGTGCACGTCCACCGCCTGCCGGCGACGGGCTTCGGGCGCGCCAGCCAGCTCGGCCGCGCCGCCGACTACCTTTCGTTCTACGCGCTGGCGTGGCGGCGCACGATGGCGCTGCCGCCGATGGATGTTTACGTGCCGCTGACGACGCCCCCGCTGATCGGCTGCGTGGCGGCGGCCGCGGCGCGCCGGCGGAAGGCGCGGCTGGTGGTCTGGTCGATGGATCTCTACCCCGAGGCGGCCGTGGCGCTCAGCGTGCTGCGGCGGGGCGGGGCGGCGCATCGGGTGCTGGCCCGGGCGGCGCGCCGCCTCTACCGCCGGGCCGACCGCGTCATCTCCCTGGGCGAGGTGATGACCCGCCGGCTCATCGAGGGCGGGGCGCCGCCGGAGCGGATCGCGGAGGCGAGCATCTGGGTGCCCGGGGAGGTGGTGCATCCCGTGTCGGTCGGAGCGTCCCGCGCGCGGCGCCGGTGGGCGCCGGGAGCGGCGCCCGTGATGATGTACTCCGGCAACCTGGGCATGGGCCACGAGCTGGAGACCGCGGTGCGGGCCGTCGACAGGCTGCGCGGAAGCGTGGACCTTCGCGTGCTGTTCGTGGGCGACGGCAAGCTGCGCCGCCCGCTGGAGCGGCTGGTCGGCGCGCTGGGGCTGGAGGGCGTGAGCTTCCATCCGCCGCAGCCGCTGGAACACCTCGCCGACGGCCTCGCCGCCGGCGACTTCCACCTCGTGGCGCAGCGCGAGGGCATGCAGGGCCTGATCCTGCCGGGGAAGATCTTCGGCGTGCTGGCGGCGGGGCGGGCGACGCTGTTCATCGGCCCGCACGACACCGAGATCGCCGCCATCCTCCGTGAAAGCGGCGCCGGCGTGGTCGTTCCCCCGGGCGACGTTGCCGCCGCCGCCGAGGCGATCCGCCGGCTCTGTGCGGACCCCGCCGCGACGGGCGAGATGGGGCGCCGCGCCCGTGCGTGCTACGAGGCCCGCTTCGGACGCGACCGCAGCGTGGCGAGGATGGCCCGCCTGATCGAGGGGGCGACGGTTACTTGAACCTCGGGCCGATGGGCAGGGGGCGCCAGCCGGTGCTCTCGGTGAACTCCCTCGCCGCGAAGCACCAGATGATGAGCTTCTTGCCGTCGAGGTAGTTCTCGTCGGTCAGGCTGCGGCGGTAGAGGCTGATGCGGGCGGGGGTGGCACCGGAGCCCCGCACGGCCAGCACGTCCACCGCGAAGCCGAGTTCATACGAGAGCTGGTCGGCGAGGCCTGCCCCGCTGGCGTGCATGTCGCCGCCGGCGTGGAACACCAGCCCGTGGCTGTCGCCGAGGACGAGGACGGGGCTGTTCAGGTCGCGCGCCAGCGGATCGAGACCCGCCTCGCCCTTGGTGCCCACGAAACGCAGCGGCAGCCGTTCGGGCGGGGGCTTGTCGCCGGCGTCGTCCTTGAGCACCCGCAGCAGGTCGCCGGTGATCTCGACCTCTCGCGTTTCCTGCTCGATCTTCGCCTTCGGGACGGCGGCGTACCAATCCCGCGTCTTGATCGCCTTCGCCATGTGCCGGGCCGCGAGAACGCACGCCCGCCCCGACCAGTGCGTGTCGGTGCGGCAGTAGGCCGTGCCCTCCTTGTCGAAACGGTGGGCCGAGAGCAGCGGGTGAAGGTCGATGACCGGCACGCCCTTGGCACGCAGGAGCCTGTAGAACGCCTGGTGATGCACGTCCAGCCGCGGCGGGGGGGCGCTGCCCGCCTTCACGAGGTCGGAGATCTTCTCCGGATAGATGACGGCTTTGGGCGGCACGGGAACGAGCATCAGTTCGATTCCCGCCTTTTTGAGCTGCTCGTGGAAGTTGACGATGGCCGGCATGGGGTCGGCGTATTCGGGCTTTCCGGCCCGGCTGACGGCGGGGGCGGCGTCGCCCCAGAACGGCCCGACCGACAGGTGCCGAAGCTCATTCGCGAGGAACAGCCACCCGTCGCTGCCGCGAACGGCGATGGTCTCGGTGTCGCGTGCGGCAGCGGCCTTCGCCCCGCAGTCGGCCAGGAACCGCTTGAGCAGGTCCGGATCGGGCGCCGCGGGCGCCGAGGTCGTCGGCGCTTCGGCCGCCGGGGGCGCGCCCGCCCAGGCCGTCATCGCCGCCCACAGCACAATCGCCACCATCGCGCGGGGTCTCGTCATTCGGCCATCTCCGCCCACCAGGGCTCCTTCTCGAGCAGGTCGATGTCGTCCAGGTCGTTCCGCCCGGCGCGGAAGCGGTCCTTCACGTCTCGCCACGGCACCAGCCGGACGGTGATCCGGTCGCCGACGTTCAGGCCCGCCGGCGGCATCGGCCTGTTGTCGCGCAGCCCCCACATGTATAGAACGGCGTCGCGCTCCGTCATGTTGCCTTGCCGTACCTCGATGCCCGTCAGGTACAGGCTCATCAGGCGGTTGACGTAGACGCCGGTGTTCGGGCGCGGGATGTCCGAGAGCTGCGAGACCGTGCCGGTCACGACCAGCTCGCCCGGCGCCGTGGTCGGCCGGGGGGGCGGCGCGACCGCGCCGGCCGCGGGCGGCGCCGGAAGAGGCACGTCCGTCCGCCAGTTGCCCACCGACAGCTCGCGAGCCGCGAATTGCCACACGACGACCTTCACGCGTGCGAGGCGGTCGCGGCCGTGATTGCCCTCGCGCAGCGCCTCTGACCGCAGCCGCTCGCGCGTCGTGAACGAGCCGTTATCGTTCTCGATGAGGATGTCCACCGGGCGGCGCAGCGCGTAGCTGAGCTGCTCGCCGAAGCCGGCGGCCTCGCCCCATCGCATGTCCGCGTAGGAGTAGATGTTGCTGAAGCTGTCGCCGAGCAGCAGGACCTCGGCTGCCCCATCGGGGCTCCACAGCTCGCCCGAAGGTTTCAGCACCTGCCGGACCGTCACGGTCTCGGGCTCGTACAACGTCTGGCCCTCCGGCAGGCGAAGCGCCCGGGCGTTGTCGCCGAGATTGGTCACCTCTTGCAGCCGGACCGCGTAGGCCACGGCTTCCCCGCCTGCCGCGTCGAGGTGCTTCTCGACCAGCCGCGCCAGCCGCGCCGCCGCGCGCTGCATGGCCTCCGGCGTCCAGTGCGTGTCGGTCCGCAGGAACACCTGCCGGCCCTGGCGCTTCATCGCGAGCACGACGTCGGTGGGGTCGAACACGATGACGCCGTTGTCGTCGCACCAGCGGCGGAACGCCTCGTTGCTGGGGTTCCGCACCGCCGCGTCGTAGCCGCGGTAGCGCCGGGACAACCTGTCCGGATACACCATGCCCTTCAGGGTCGTGGGCATGATGATGAGCGTCTTGCCGCGCCGGGCGAGCTGGTCGCGGAAATGGAGGATGGCGGGGCGCGGGTCCGGCTCGGCCGCGGGCGTCCACTCGTTCGGCTTGATGCTTCGCACGCTGATCTGCTTGGGGTCGAGGAACGGCGGGCCCCACAGGTGGTCGAGCCCGGGACGGTAGAACAGCCAGCCGTCGAGCCCCTTGTAGACGTTCTCGTTGCCCTGGTTGGCGAGGCGGAGCATGGCCTCCTGGACGGGCGGCAGCGTGAGCTGCTGGAGCCAGGAGCGCCGCTCCTGCGTGTCCTCGTAGTCGGTGCGGAACTTCAGCCAGGCCGCGTTGCCCGCCCAGACCCGGTCGAACAGCGTCCCCTCCGCCTGCCGGAAGCCCTCCGCGAAGACGGCGAAGCTCTTGTAGATGTCGAAGTACTGCGGGCGATCGGGCCCGTTGTAGACCCGCCCGGCGGCCTCCGCCTGCGCCTTGTCGCGCGAGATCCGCGCCAGCTCCCAGACGTTCTGCGCGACGGGCACGGAGAACGTCACGGCGAGGAACGCCGCGATGAGACACCAGGCCACCGGCCGGGCGACGTCGGTGTGCCCGACCTCGATCATCGCGGCCTCTTCGCGGCTCAGTCTGCCTCTTCCCTCTGCCATGCGCGGTGCCTCAGAAGATGAAATAGATAAACGGGTTGAACTCCTGCGTGGTCAGGATCAGGAGGGCGGCAACCAGCGCCGCGACGATCGCCGCGGCCTTGCCGAGGCCGATCCGCCGCGTGAAGTCCCACGTCTGGGGGCAGGCCCACGTGGTCGCCGCCGCCGCGCCCATGACGACGAGGTAGTACGGCTGGTAGATCAGCCCGGCGATGAGGCCGGCGCCCGCCTGGGGGCTGCCCATCCCCAGCATGCTGCCGCAGTAGCTCAGGGCGGCGGGCAGGTCGGCCGTGCGGAAAAACACCCACGTGAACAGCAGGATCACGAACGTGATGGCGACCTTCAGCGGCCTCGGCAGGCGGCTGTAGAAGCTCCTCTTGCCCCGCACGCGTTCGACCCCGAGCATGACCCCGTGGATGCCGCCCCAGATGACGAAATTCCAGCTTGCCCCGTGCCACAGGCCCCCGAGCAGCATGACGGTCGCGAGGTTCACGTAGGTGCGGCGGGTGCCCTTGCGGTTGCCTCCCAGCGGGATGTAGAGATAGTCCTTCAGCCATGTCGACAGCGACAGGTGCCAGCGCCGCCAGAACTCCGTGATCGAGGCCGACCGGTAGGGGGAGTCGAAGTTCTTGGGGAACACGAACCCCAGCAGCAGTCCCAGCCCGATCGCCATGTCGCTGTAGGCGCTGAAGTCGAAGTAGATCTGGAACGCATACGCCCCCGCCCCGAACCACGAGTCCAGGCACCCCACCGACCCCGCGTTGAAGCACGTGTCGGCGACCTTCCCGCACGGGTTCGCCAGCAGCACCTTCTTCGCCAGCCCGAGGCTGATGAACGCGGCCCCGCGGGCGAACTTCTCGACGGTGTAGGTGCGGTGGCGGAGCTGGTCGTCCACCTCCTGGAAGCGGATGATGGGCCCGGCAACGAGTTGGGGGAACATGGAGACGTAGCAGGCGAAGTCGATGAAGTTTCGGATGGCGCGTGCGTCGCCGCGGTACACGTCGATGGAGTAGCTCATCGACTGGAAGGTGTAGAAGCTGATGCCCAGCGGCAGCGTGACGGTCATGGCGGCGAGGGCCCAGTGCCCGGCGCCGAGCACCTGCACGACGGCGTTGTAGTTGGCGGTGACGAAGTTGAAGTACTTGAAGAACCCCAGCAGCGACAGGTTCGAGCAGATGGACACCACCAGCGCGATCTTCTGCCCGGTGCTCCGCGGGCCGCCGGGCCCCAGCGCCCCGATCGGCTCCCGCCACGACGTGCCGAACTGCCGCGAGATGAACAGCCCCGCCACGTAGTCGATCACCGTGGAGGCGAACATCAGCACGACGAACAGCGGGTTCCACCACCCGTAGAACACGTAGCTCAGCAGCGTCAGCGCGAGGTGCTTGCCCATCCGCGGCATGGCGTAGTAGACCACCATCGCCAGCGGCAGGAAGTAGAACATGAACAGGTGTGAGCTGAATACCATCCGTCGCTGCTTCGCTCGATGGCGGCCCTCTGTCGGTGCGGGTATCTTGATGTAACGCGGCGCGAGAACGCAGGTTTCGCAAGGTTGATCCGCCGGCGTCCTCAGGCCGATCATACCGTCGGCCGGCCGCCGCGCGAACCCCCGCAACGTCGCGATACTCGCCGCGGCGGGCTTGCCGTGCCGCCTGCCCGGCGGTAGTCTCGGCAACGGCCGCGACGACCGCGGAGTGCCTTGCATGCCGGCAAACGTCAACGACCTGCTCGACCGCATCTGCGACCGCATCGCCCGGCGGGTTGACGACGGGCGCCTCGCCGCCGCCCGGCGCCGCTGCGCCGACGTCATGGCCGGGCGCGAGCCCGACTACCTGCCGATGGCCTTCGGGCGCCCGGGGGCTCTGGAGGACGACGGCGGCAACGGCTGGCCCCGGTTCAACTGGGCCGAGCAGTGGCATGACCCCGCCAAGAGCCTCTACATGCAGCTGATCGGCGACCTGCCCGGCGTGGCCACCGACAGCGACGTGCTCCCCTGCGTCCGGGCCGACACCGGCGTGATCAACTGCATGACCGTTTTCGGCGCCCGCCACGTCGTGCCCGAGCACACGAAGCCCGTCATCTCGCAGTACGTGCCGAAGGAGGAGCTGCGGGCGTTCGAGGTGCCCGACGACGTGTCCGGCCTCGGGGTGCTGCCGCGGATGGCCGAGCACATGGCGCACCACCTGTCGGCCCTGCGCGACCGCGGCCTGGAGGGGCGGGTCGACGTCCGCCACTGCGACCAGCAGGGCCCGTTCGACATCGCCGCACAGACGCGCGGGCACGACCTGTTCATCGACCTCTACGAGGACCCGCCCTTCGTCCACGACCTGATGGCCAAGTGCACGAAGGTCTACGTGGCCGTCTCCAAGCTGTGCAAGCGGATCAGCGGCGAGCCACTCGACGGCGGCAACGTCTACTACGTCTGGATGACCAACGGCGGCGTCCGCATGTGCGGCGACAGCGACATCCTCGTGTCGGCGGGGCAGTACGAGGAGTTCATCCGCCCGTACCAGCAGGAGGCGTTCTCGGCCTTCGGCGGCGGCTGGCTGCACTATTGCGGCGGATGGAAGGGCACCGGGCGGTCCGAGGGCCTGCACCTGCACGAGTCCTACGCCCGCGTCGAGGGGCTGCGGGGCCTGAACTGGACGACGGGGCGAGACTGGGTGGCCGAGATGCGGAAGCTCGCGGGGCTCGGGGTCGTGCACATCGGCACGCTGCCGCGCGAGGAAGGCGAGGGCCTGAGGGACTACCTCGCCCGCGCCCTGTCCGCCTACGACCGGCGGTGGGGCATCGTCTTCCATGCCGACATCCGCCCGGACGAGGCCGACCGCGCGATGGACGTGTGGCACGAGCTTCAGGACGAGCGCTTCGGTCGGCGCCAGGCCGCCGGCGCGATGGTTTCCGATCCCAAGTCCTCAGGCCGAAGGGAATCGCCGCGCGGCCCGGGTTGACCGCCCGCCAGAGCCGATGTAGATTGCCCGGCGCGCCGGCCTCGGCCGCGCTCCGGGCTGCCGGTCGGGCCCTTAGCTCAGCGGTCAGAGCAGGGGACTCATAATCCCTTGGTCCCAGGTTCGAATCCTGGAGGGCCCAGTGCCGCTTGGCGACACGGCGCAGGTGAGCAGTAGACGGCAGAGCAGCAGAGAAGACGCTGATGCCGCGCGGGGCGTGTGTTGGCTCATGTATGCCCTGTGGCGACGACTTGTCCGCTTCGAGTGACCAACAAGACCGTGGTCTGGGCAGACCGGAGCGGTTTGGTCTGCACGCTCATGCGGAGGAACGCTACCCTCTCTTTGCCTCGCGGAAGACGGGCGGCTCGGCCAGCGTGAAGAGCACGACCTCTTCCCCGGTTGCCGTGCTGATGTCATGATGCAGGCTCACCACCTTGACTCCCGTGATGCCCCGGACCATGGCCTCCAACGTCGGCCTCGCCGTCTCCATCAACTGCGTCCGCACCTGCTTGAGCAGGCCCCGGCCCGTCTCGGCCGGAAGCGTCCTGACCAGTTGCTGTTCGGCCGCCGTCAGGACGCCATGCAGGCGAACCACCAGCAAATCCCCGATCAGGTGCGTGCGGATGTCCTTGGGGCCACGGCCCATGTACTCCTGCTCGAAGCGGTTAACCCCTTCGCAGATAGCGGCTTCGATTTCGCCTTGTGTCTTCATAAGCACCTCGAACGTGCTGCAATTCGCGGCCGAATGGGCCGTGAAGCAGCAGCCGGGATGTTCCGGCGAAGCTGGGGCCGGCGGCTGCCCCAACTCCGAATTCCGTACCTAGGATACCAGGTGCCGAAAGCGATTTCCAGGAATCTGCTTGTTTCGGATGCCCGTCGGTCTATAGTACAAGTATACGCGAGTGTGTGTGAAAGCATGCGCTCTACGTCGGACGACTAGATGAAGGGTAGCCCGGCCGTGCCGGGAGACCCGTTGACGAGTAAGCCGACGCGGTCCAGCACCCTTGGGTGCCGAGCCGCGTCGGCTCTTTTTCGTTCCAGACGTTGCCGGACAGCAGGACCGCCTCGGGGAGCAGACGACGGCCGGAGATCGGAGCATACTGATGAGCGAGTCTCGGCCAACCGTGGCCCAGGAGATCGCGCAGGCCGTGATGGCCTTTCAGGAGAAGACGACCGGCCACGCGCCTAAGGCGGCCACGGTGGTCCTGAGCCACGACACGCTGGTGGTCACGCTGCACGAGGCCCTCTCGCCGGCCGAGAAGGACATGGCCAAGAGTCCGGCCGGCGCCGCCCAGGTGGAGGAGTTCCACCGGCAGCTCTTTACCAATTCCTCCCAGTCGCTACGGGACGAGATCCAGAGGATCACGGGCGTGGAAGTGCGTGAAGCCATCGCCGAAGTGGAGCCGACGACGGGGACCGTGGTGCAGGCCTTCACGAGAAGCGCCATGGTGCAGGTGTTCCGCCTCGCCCAGAATGTGCCCGCCGACAGTTGGAGCAGCCCCGAGGAGAAACAATGAGAACTGTTATGCACAACGGGAAGCCGAGGCCGGCCTTGTGGGCAGGCGTCGGCCATGCACCGAAGAAGTAAGGAGCAAAACCATGTTGTACTGGGCATTTGTGTTCTTCATCGTTGCGATCGTCGCGGCCGTGTTTGGATTCGGCGGCTTTGCCGCCGGGGCCGCGACCATCGCACAAGTGCTGTTCTTCGTGTTCCTGGTGGTGTTTGTCGCCTCCCTGATTACAGGGCTGGCACGAAGGCAGCGACATGCGTGACCGTCTATAGCTGACTCACTGTTGCCGCCACGGTGGCGGCTTCGGAACCAGGCATCTTTTGCGGAAGGAAAGAAGAAATGAAGAAGACTATCATGATCGTGACGACACTGGCCTTGTCGGTCATCGTCGGCTGTGGAACGTGGCATGGCCTGGGCAAGGACATCGGAAAGACAGGCGACGCCATGGCGGGCGAGGGCAAGTATGTGATGACGGTCCACGCCATGCCGGACAAGGTTACCGCAGCGGCCAGGAGTGCGGTTGAGCAACTCAAGATGACGGACATCGACAGCTCCGGCGACAGGACCGAGGGCAAGGTGACTGCCAAGACCGCGCGACAAGACACCGTCAGGATCGACATCGAGCAGTCGGGCGCCACCGACAGCATCGTGACGATCTATACCCACGGCGACGACGCCGACACGGTCCGACAGCAGATTCAGGACCGGATCAACAGCAACCTGCCGTAGTTCCAGGCCGATCCTGCCCACTGTCCCAGCGGACCGGTCAAGCGGACGAAGAGGCCTGGGTATACCGGTGCTTCTTCGGCGGGCGGAACGTCATCCGGCGGGCCCATCGCCCGGCCGTGCGGGCCGCCCGTGAGCGGTTGCGGGCAGGCATGTTCCGGTGCGCGCGACAGCGGAGCGTCCCATGAACCTGCGATCACCTGCGATTTGGGTGGCTTTGACCGCGGCGATGGCTTGCGGCGGATGCGGCGCGTCCCCGGTCGGCTCGGCAAAGGAGGCGCCCCGTGAAATTGGCGCTACGAGCGGCGGCGAGCCGATCTTTGCGGCGGAACTGGACGAGTTGACTCGCGCCTTCGCCGATCGCTATGTCGGCCTGCTCGCCTCCGCCTGTGAAGCCTTGAAGAAGGACAACCTCGACCCGGTACAGCGCCGTGAAGCACAGGAGTTGATGCTGAACTGCGCCACGAACGTCTATGACATCGCCAGCAACGCCGACGCGTTCACGCGGGTTCTCGATCTGGTGGTCGTGACCACGCTGGTGAGTCAAGTGTGGATCGACGACGACAGGGCGTGGGAGGTGTTTGGGAACCGTGCAGAGGTGCTGGTTCGGGCCCTGCACCACGGCCGGGTGGAGGCCTGGACGCTAGCTGCCCAGGTGCTGCGGCCCGAGCAGTTGGACCTGATGGACTACCTGCTTTGGGACTGGCGGAAGCACAACCCCAACATGGTCCGGGTGTCGTTCGTCCGCTTCTCCAACTTCGCCATCGGCCGAGGCAGATCGGCCAATGCCGAGGTGCTGGCTGCCAGCGGCTTGCTCGCCAATGTCGGAAGGGCGGGGCAAGCCGTCGAAGAGGCCCAACTGCTCAGCGAGCGGATGTTCTATCTGTTCAAACGCTATCCGACACTGCTGCGTTGGCAGATGGAGGGGGCCAAGGACGATGTCATGGCCACGCCCGAGGTGGGCAGGGCCCTCGCCGACGTGCATCGCCTGAGCGACCAGGTCGAGCAACTGCCGAATCACGTCGCGGCCGAGCGGCAGGCCATTCTCGCCGCCTTCGATGAGCGCAGCCCGGAGTTGAGCGAGACCCTCGCCCAGACGAAAGACGCCATCACTGACGCGAGCGCACTCGTGGCCGCCATCGAGCAGATGAGTCAATCGGTCAATGAAACGCTCAAGACGGGGGACGCCCTCTTTGCCCGGTTCGACGCGTGGGACCGGTGGTCTGTCGAATTGCCTAGTTATCGCAAGTTCGATATTCGCGAGTATACCGAGGCGATGAAAGAGCTGACGGCGGCTGCCCAGAAGACGGATGAACTGGTCAAGTCGTCCGATGGGCTGCTCGGGTCGTCGAACTGGGACCGCCGGGTTCAGCAGGTGAACCAGTCGGCCGACGACCGGATGAAGATGGCGTCCGAACAGAGCCAATTGGTAATCAACGACTTCTTCCGGCGAATCTACATGGCAATGGGCGTGCTGTTGGTGATGTTCATTGTCGGCCTCGTGTCGGTGTTCCTGGTCCTTCGGCGACTCAGGGCCGTTGCGGCAAGAACGCGCGATGTGCGCGGACACGAGGGGTCCGAATGATACGGTTGCACCTGATGTTGGCCGCTGCCGTGGTCTTCTCGGCAGTGGCGGGCTGCTCTCCACTGCCCGGCGAGGCCGGCGAGGCCGGCAAAGCGGGCTACGAGATCGGCCCGTCCCAGGCGAGCCCAGGCGACACGGATAGCGAGGACATCGCATCGGATACGCTGCCTCCGTACCGACCCGTATCCGGCCTTTCAGGACAGATCACCAGCATCGGCGCGTCCACAACGACGAATCTCGTGGCGCGGGTTGCAGCCGAGTTCAGACGGATGTACCCGGACGTGACGTTGCAGGTGAGCGCGAGCCTGGTGAGTATCGGTCCCAAGGCGCTCCTGGAGGGCCAGGCCGACGTCGTGCCGATGAGCCGGCCGCTCACGCCCGAGGAAATCCAAGGTTTCACGGCTAAGTATGGCTACCCGCCGACTGAGATCAAGGCGGCTGCCGACGCCCTGGCAGTCTATGTCGAGAAGAGGAATCCGGTGTCCGGGCTGACGCTGGAACAACTGGATGGGATATTCTCCAGGACGCAGCGCCGGGGCGGGCGTTCGATCGAGACGTGGGGCCAGCTTGGACTGGCCGGCGAGTGGACCGATCGTCCGATTGCGCTGTACGGGTACGGGCCTGAGAATGGCGCTTACCAGGTATTCAGGCAGAGAGTGCTCGATGGAGGCGCGTTTCGGCTGTCGTTGCGGGTCGAGGGGGGAGGCTCCTCGATCGTGCAAGGCGTTGCTGCGGACATGGGAGCCATCGGGTTCGCGAGCAACTTCTTCACGGCCAAGCGGGTGCGGGCGGTCCCACTGGCCGGGCCCGATGGGCGATTCTACGCCCCGACCCAGGAGAACGTCCGCAGCCGCAACTACCCGCTGATCCGTTTCCTCTACATCTGTGCGAACAAGCCGCCGGGAAGACCACTGGGCGGTCCGGCAGCCGAGTTCCTGCGGTTCCTGCTGTCGCGAGAGGGCCAACAGGTCGTTGCCGATGGCGGCAACATCCCTCTCGATGCGGCGACTGCGGCGGAAGGCAGACGGGCGGTAAGATGATCGGCTGAGTCTGGCTCCTGCTGTATTCGGTCGGCGCTGCATTGTGGCCGGTCCCCGGCGGCGCCCCGCCCTATGGTTACCACGAGCCGCGCCTCACCGCCGATGGGAAGGCCCTGCGGGCGCTCCGGTGGCTGCCCGACGGCCGCAAGCCGGGAGCCCCGGACGGCAATCCCGTCCGTATCCTCGCGTCCCACGAGACGGTCAAGAAGGCCCGCAGCGACATCGTACGGTACGTGCCCGGACAGCCGGAGCGGGTGGCGGCGGTCCGCCGCATGTTCCAGATGTGCATCGACGGCTACGGCTACCGGCACAGCGCCGTCGCAAGACGTTCCCCCGCGCCTCCCTTTCGACCTTGAGGCGCCTCCGATCACCTCCTACGCTACGCAGGTTGGTGAACAACCCCGGATCAAACGGCCGCCAACATCGAGGAGCAAGACCATGGAGCCGATCGTGCTTTCGCGGAGCGAGTTTCGCGACAAGGTCCACGCCTGCTGGATGGGCAAGAACATCGGCGGGACGCTGGGTGCCCCGCACGAAGGCAAGCGGTTCGCACTGGGGCTGCGCTTCTACGAACCCGTGCCCTCCAAGGCCGCCGCCAACGATGACCTGGACCTGCAACTGGTCTGGCTGAAATGCCTGGAGGATCGCGGCCTGGACCCGTCGGTGGCCGACCTGGCCGCGTACTGGAGCCTCTACGCGGCCAGCTACCCCTGGAACGAATACGGCTTCTTCATGCGGAACTACTCGCGAGGGTTGCGGCCCCCGATCGCCGGGTGCTTCGAGAACTACTTCGTCGACGAGATGGGTTCGCCGATCCGCAGCGAGATCTGGGCGGTGCTGCACGCGGGCAACCCGCAGGCTGCCGCCCGGATGGCCTGGAAGGACTCGGCGCTGGACCACGCCGGCGGCGAGGGCACCTGCGGGGAGATGTTCTGGACCGCGGTCGAGGCCGCCGCCTTCGTCGAGCCTGACCCCCGGACGCTCATCCGGATCGGCCTGAGCATGATCCCGCTGTCCAGCCACATCGCCAGGTCCATCCGCGAGGCCGTGTGGTGCCGCGACAACAGGCTGTCCTGGGGCGACGCCCGCGAACGGATCGCCAGCCGCTTCGGGCACATCCAGCCCTGCAACGCCGTGCCCAACCACGGTTTCACCGTCATCGGGTGGCTGTACGGGCGGAGTTTCGGCGACTGCCTGTGCAAGGCGGTCAACTGCGGCTTCGACACCGACTGCACCGGCGCGACCCTTGGCAGCGTGCTGGGCATCCTGGGCGGGATGGCCGCCATCCCGCAGCGGTGGCGCAAGCCCATCGGCGACCAGATCACCATCCACCCCTTCACGCGGAACTTCACCCCACCCGGGACCCTCACCGAGCTGACCGAGCGATCCGTCGCGCTGGCCGTCCGGGCGGCGGAGAAGGGCAAGCAGGTCCGCTTCGGGCCGGCCCGCCGGCTCCCGGACGACCTCCGCACGCGGCTCTTCCGCAATGAAATGGCGGCGGCCGCCCGAAGCCAGGATGTCCACATGGGCATCGAGCTGTGTGGGAAGAAGGAAGTGGCGCTGCACTACGGCGGCGAGCCGGTCCTTCGGCCGGGCGTTGGCAAGGTGGTCTCGGTGAGCGTCGATGGCCAAGACGATGCCTACCTCGAGCTTGGCGTCCCGCAGGGCTGGAGCTGCCGGCGCCTGGGCCCGGCGCGGTTCACCATCCGCTGCGACGGTGGTGTGCCCGACCGCAACCGCCTGAAGGTGACACTGGCCAGAGGCCGGTCCGTGGAGTTCACCATGCTGGGCCCCGGCGAGGCCAAGGGCTTCCCGGCCGGAGACAACGTGGCCAAGTGCCCCAGGTGCCATGCACGAGTCGAGGCGTGCATCTGCGGCGGTTGACACGCGATGGCCACCCGCCGCGACCTTCTATGGGAACCGATGGCCCGTCGAGACGGCATCGGGAGGTCGGCATGGAATGCCCTGGTGCAGCGGCTTGCGTGGGCCGCGTGGCCGGGCGTCTCCCGATGAGCTGTCAGCTCGGGGGCTGCACCGTGTTCGTCGGGCGGAGGCCCCTTGCGGGCGATAGACATGGGCATCGCGGACGGCATGCGCGACGCGCTGAGGACCGCCATGAATTCGCGCAAAGCCCAGGCCGATGCGCAGGACGAACCCGCGCAGGATGCGTAGGATTCTGGTTGAGAGGAGAGCACCGTGGACACGGAACACACTGTTGCCAAGAAGGGCGACCTGGCCGAGGGGCAGATGAAGGAGGTGCAGGTCGAGGACCGGACCATCCTCCTGCTGCGCGTGGACGGCGAGTACAAGGCGTATGCGCACGAGTGCCCCCATTACGGGGCGCCCCTGGCGGAGGGCCTGCTCCAAGGCCACCGTCTGCGTTGCCCGTGGCACCAGGCGGTCTTCGACGCGCGGAACGGCGAGCTGATCGAGCCGCCGGCCCTTGACGCCCTGCCACACTACGACGTCCGTGTCGAAGGCAACGACGTGATCGTCGTGATTCCGCAAGAGCCCGCCGTCGAGCCCCGCGCGCCGGCCGTGGTCGGTTACGCTCCTCCGAAGGACTCCCGCACGTTCGCCATCATCGGCGCCGGCGCCACCGGGCTTATCGCCGCCGAAACGCTGCGCCATGAAGGCTACCGAGGCCGGCTCGTCGTCCTGACGCGCGAGCCCCGGCACGCCGGGGTCTCCTACGACCGGACGGCGCTGAGCAAGCGCTACCTGGCCGACCGGGACTCCCCGCCGCCGACGATCAGGCCGGATGAGTTCTACAAGGACAACGGCATCGAGGTCCTGACCGGCTGCGAGGTGAGCGAGGCCGACGTGGTCGCCAGGACGATCACGTGGGGCGACGGAACGTCCATGTCCTACAACAAGCTCCTGGTTGCCACCGGGGGCATCCCGCGGACCCTCGGCGTGGACGGCGAGGGCCTGGGCAACGTGTTCACCCTCCGCAGCCTGGCCGACTGCGAGCGAATCCGCCAGGCTGCCGACAACGCCTCAAAGGCGGTCGTCGTGGGGGCGAGCTTCATCGGGATGGAAGTCGCGGCGGCCCTCAGGCAGCGCGGCCTGGACGTGACGGTCGTCGCGCCTGAGGCCGTGCCCTTCGCGAGGGTCCTCGGCGAACGCATCGGCAGGATGTACCAAAGCGTGCACGAGGAGAAGGGAGCCGCCTTTCGCCTCGGTGGCAAGGTGGAGCGGTTCGAGGGCTCCGGCGGCGGCGTGCGGCAGGCCGTGCTGGAGGACGGCGAGCGGCTGGCGGCGGACCTGGTGGTGGTGGGCGTCGGCGTGAGGCCGGCGACGGGCTTCCTGAAGGGCCTCGAGACGAACGAGGACGGCAGCCTCACCGTGGACGCGAACCTTCGCGCTGGGCAGGACGTGTTCGCGGCGGGGGACGTGGCGCGGTTCCCGGACTGGCGGGGTGGCGAGCCCGTCCGCATCGAGCACTGGCGGCTGGCGCAGCAGCTTGGGCGGGCGGCGGCCCGCGGCATGCTCGGGCAGGACGCGCCGTACCGGGGCGTGCCCTTCTTCTGGACCAGCCAGCACAAGGTCATCACACAGTACGTCGGGCACGCGCGCCGCTGGGACGAGGTCGTCTTCGACGGGGAGGCGGCGAAGCGGGAGTTCGTGGCCTACTACGTCAGCGGCGGGCGCGTCCGCGCGGCGGCGGGGTGCGAGAAATCGCGGGACATGGCGGCCGTCGCCGAGATTCTCAGGCGGCCCGAGCCCCCCACGGTCGAGGAGGTGCGGCGGGAGGTGCAGCACATGGCCGGGGCGCAGGGCGGGTAGGGGTGTCACGCTCGGAGAACGGGATGACGGCTGCCGGCGCCGCCACGGGGCCCCGGCCGCCTTCGGCCCGGGAAGACGGCGCCTCCGGGGTCGCCCTCCGTGGCTCCCGCAGGCCGGTAACGCCCGATTCCGTGGAGGTCAGAACACAGGCTCCACGCGATCACCCCTCCGTTTCGAATCGCTCAACGACCTTCGCATACGCCTCATGGATCATTCCGGCGTCGAACTCCTTGAACTCCTTCAGCATTTCCTGCTGCTGCTCGTCGGAGAAGTACCCCATGACGGGGCGGAAGAACCGGTTGTCCTCTTTGCTGATGTGCGGCACGTACAGGGCCACAAGCTTGTCGAGGCAGTCCTGCACCTCCCGGTGGGCCGCGCCCTCGCCCGAGGAAACCTTCTCGCCGGCACCCTCCAACTCGCCCACCAGCCGCCTGGCGGTCTTGTGCTCGGCGACCAGCTCGTCCATGATCCGCCGGTGCTCCTCGCTCAGCTCCCGCTGTGCCAGCGCCGCGAAGAGGATGTCCTCCTCCTTGCCGTGGTGGGTTCGGTCGGCGTACACGCGGAAGAAGTCCACGGCGGCACGGAGCAACTCCTCGTCGGCCGGTTCGCCGGACTTCACGGCCTTCGCGTGGTTCTCCAGCAGGTGGACCATCCGCTCGATCAGACGGTGCTCGATCATCAGGGGGCCGAAGGGCTTCATGGTCGTGGGCTCCCGTCAGGGCCGGTGGACTTCCGGGCCGGAGTCGGCCCGCCATGGCGAGTCGGCGGTCCTACTGCTCGATCAGGATCGCGTTAACCGGGCATCCTTCGGCCGAGTCGCGGCACGCATCTTCCGCCTCGGCCGGCACAACGTCAACCTTCACCTCCGCCTTCGTGTCGCCCATCTCGAAGACCTCCGGGCAGGTGTCCACACACAGCCCGCAGGCCGTGCAGTCATCCGTCACGGTTGCTTTCATGGGACGGCTCCTTTCCCCCGGTCGCCAAGCGGCCTGACGTCGCAGGCTTCGCGGTGCCTCGGCCGGGCGGCGTGCGCGCGCCGGGGCGGGCCTGCCGGGCACTACTTCACCTTGATGGCCTTCCGGCCGACCCACGTGCCGTGCATGTTGCACTGCCCATAGGCCAGCAGCTCTTCCACGTGGTTGCCCAGCGACACGCAGAATGACGTCTTGGGACACGCCTTGACGGACGTGAAGTCGACCCGGGCGAGGAAGGTGTCGTCGGCGTACAGGTCGACGAACTGGATGAAATGCTTGTGCTCGTTGGGGTGCTGGAGCAGCTTGCCCACCTCCACCTTCACCTCGAAGCATTCGCCCGCGCCGACCGCCTCGGGCGCCTCGATGACCGGCAGGTGCTTCTTCTCCAGGTCGGACAGGTTCTTCGCGTCCGCCGGCTCGTTGACTCCGACAAACAGACTCTTGGTTTCAGTCGCGTGCACCACGCTCATCTCCGGCTCCTTCTGCAACAAGTGCCCAGGTGGCTACCTGAGAACGAGTAGCACCATGAATGCCATGCGTCCGAGGCCCCTTAGGCCGTCAACGCCTCGTCCAGGGCCTCGCTCAGCTTCTGCAAAGACGCCTTCTCGATCTGCCGCACGCGCTCGGTGGACACGCCAAGCTCCCGCCCCACCTTCCACAGCGGGCGCGGGCCGGTCTGGCCGCCGAGGAGGGGGTACCGCTGGCGGATGACCTCCGCCTGGACGCCGCTCAGCTTCGCGTCGTTGCGCTCGATGACGCGCCGGACGGACTCGATGGCGCTGAGCCGCTGCCGCTCGTGCCGGCGATCAGTGTAGTCGTCCCGCTCAAGGGCGGGCTCGAAGTAGGCGGGCACGTGCTTCCGGTACGTGTTCGTCTGCGAGCCCAGCCGGTACAGGGCGGAGAGAATCGCCCGGCAGGCGTACGTGGAAAACTTGTAGCCTCGGGACACGTCGAAGTACTCCACGCTCCGGAGAATCGCCAGGTAGCCTTCCGACACCTTGTCGGCGAACTCCGCGCCCTCGACGCGCTGTCGCTTCGCCATCGCCGGCACCAGCGGCAGATTCGCGTGGACGATCTTCTCCCGGACACCCCTCGCTCGCCGGCGCCACTCGGCCGCCCGCGCTCTCCGCCTCGGCGTGGTACGCTCCTCCGCCAGCTTCTTCAGCCGGTACTTCGCGTAGTTGTACCTCAGGAACAGCGTCCGCTCCTGCTCCGGCGAAAGCAGCGTCCGCCCGGCCCCGGTTCTGGCCCGCCCCTCGTCGACCTCGGGCAGCAAGCTGTAGGGCGCGATATCGATCTGCTCGCGGTGCGGTCCCCAGAATCTCTCGGCCGCGCCGGGCAACGAGAAACTCGGGTGATGAACGTAGTGCAGATCGCCTGGAGTTTCCTCGTCGCCGTGCCTGTCCGCCCGAGCGGGACTGCCCGTGGCGGCCTGCTTGTCTCGGTCTGGCGCAACCATATTCTTCTCAACCCTTCCGGTTCTGCCCGCAACGTCGCTCTCGGTCGGGGTGCTTCCGCGCGTCACGCCGTGGCCGCGCGCACCTCGGCTTGGGTCCGCCTCTGCGGCTCACACGGCAGGGCCACGTCCATGCTCGCCAGGTAGCCCTTCACCGCATCCCTCATCTTGCTCATCGCTTCCGCCTCCGTGGCCGCGCGGACCGCGCAGCCCGGAAGCGCCAGACACCAGGCGGCGTAGCCCGCGTCCGTGCGCTCTGCTATCTCGATGACGATCTTCACGCCCGCACGTTTCCTTTCCCGGGCTTCCTGGCCTGTCCTTCACCATTACCATTCTGACGCCCCGTCAAGCGGCATCAATCGAGGGGCCGGCGGTTTGTGGCGGCAGGGGAACGCCCGGGAAAGGTGGGAGAATCTACTACGCCGGGCGGCATGGCGGCGGGGCGGAAGTGTCGCAACCGATTGTTGGTGAGCGACTTAGGCTTTGCCTAGCCCGGCCGGCGGCGGGCTAGATGCTCTTCTGGCACTGGACCCACTGGATAGCGTGCTTGGCGAGGTCCGCGGCGGTGTCCAGACGGAGCTTCTGCTTGATGTGCTCGCGGTGGGAGTCCACCGTCTTGGGGCTGATGTGCAGCTTCCCGGCGATCTCGCGCGTGGCCAGGCCGCTGCCGATGAGCTCGAAGACCTCCAGCTCGCGGTCGGTCAGCTCCTCCACCGCGGAGCCGCCCGGCTCCGCGCCGGCGACGATCTTTCCCATGACCTTCGTGGCCATCTTCTCGCTGACGTAGATATGCCCCGCGAGGACCTTGCGGAGGCCCTCGATGATCCTCTGACGGGGTTCCTCCTTGGTGATGTAGCCGAGCGCGCCGGCCCGCAGGCACCGCTCGGCGTAGAACCCCTCGTCGCGCATCGACAGCACCAGCACCCGCACCTTCGGGAAGCGGACCCGGATGTCCTTGATGAGCTCCAGCCCGCTGCTGTCCTTGAGCGTCAGGTCCACGATGGCGACGTCCGGGGAGCACTGCGCCATCGACTCCATCGCCTCGTGCGCGCTTCCGGCCTCACAGCAGACCTCCAGGTCCGCCTCCTGCGACACCAGCGTGGCGACGCCCTGCCGAACCAGCGGATGGTCGTCCACGATCAGGACCTTCCTGGCAGCCGGCGGCGGTTCGGACACGTTCCCAGTCACGCCTGATCCCCTTTCTTCGCCATCGCCCGGGTCTTGGGCAGCACACACGTCACGGTGGTCCCTTCGCCCTTCGCGCCGCCGAGGCGCAACTGGCCACCGATCGCGCCGGCGCGATAGCGCATGACGCGCAGGCCCATGCCCGTGGCCTGGGCGACGTCGGCCGAGATGCCCACGCCGTCGTCGGTGACGCTCAACTCGACCGTCTCGGCGCTTTCGCGAAGCGCGACCTCGACCCGCCGGGCACGCGAGTGCTTGGCGGCGTTGTTCATCGCCTCCTGGGCGATCCGATACAGGTGCGTGGTCGCGAACTCATCGAGCGCCAGCGAGCCGTCGCAGTGGAACTCGCACGCGATGCCGTGGCGGGCCCTGAAGCTCTCGGTGAGCTCGCGCACGGCGGCGGTCAGGCCGCCGGCCTGCAGCCCCACGGGGTCCAGTCCGCGCGCCAGGGCACGCACCTGGGCCGTCGCCTCGTTGAGGGTCGCCACCACCTGCTCCGCGGTCGCGCGCTCCTCGGGCGCCGTCCCGGCGAGCCGGTCGGCCAGCCCGCCGATCAGATACCCCAGCCCGGTCATGGTCTGCCCGAGGGTGTCGTGCAGGTCGCGGCCGATCCGGCGGCGCTCCGCCTCGCTCATCTCGCTGACCATGATCTCCAGCCTCTTGCGCTCCGTCACGTCGATGCCGAACTCCAGCAGCATTTTCGCGCCATCGGCCTCCACGAAGGGGAACGCCCAGACGTGATACGTCTTGGCGTCGGAATACGTGTACTCCCAGTCCGTGACGTACCCGTCGTCCAGCACCGCGGACATCGGGCAGTCCTCGCAGGGGGCGTCCAGGCCGTACTGCACCCGGTAGCACGGCCGGCCCTGGGCTTCGGAGAACGCGTCGAGGAACCCGTGACTGGCGAACCGGACGTTGTAGCGCCGGTCCTTCAGGACAACGTAGCCGGGCAGCATGTTCAGCACGGTGAACAGCCGGTCGCGCTCCGCCTGCGTCTCGCCCTCCGCCTCCAGACGGTCGCTCACCTCCCGGCGAAGCTGCTCCACCGCCCGGTCCATGTCCAGGTTCAGCCGCTCGAGCTTCCGCGTTCGCTCGCGCAGGGCGCCCTCGGCGAGCTGTCTCCGGGCGACCTCCTCCTGAAGCTGACAGACCGTCTGCTGAAGCTCGGCCGTCCGCTCGGCAACGCGCTGCTCGAGTTCGTCGCGGCTGCGGCGGAGGACCTCCTCG
>CAZMDT010000014.1:0-22319 GCA_964564965.1 uncultured Planctomycetaceae bacterium
TCCACGAACGTCGCGCCGGCGCCCATCGCCAGCGACACGAGGTCCAGCGCGTAGGGCACGCGCTTGGAAATCTCGCGCAGGCGCTTGGCCGCCCGGTTATGCAGGCCGTACAGCGACACGAACATCCCCGCCGCGAAGCCGAACGCCATCATCAGGAGGCTGAACTGCCCTTCGAGCACGAGCCAGACCGCCCCGAAGAACAGCCCGGCGGCCGCCCCCGACGCCAGCGACAACGCCAGGTACTCCTCCGGCGTGTAGTAGTTCGCGTTGCCCTCGGCGATCAGCGTGCGGCGAATCCACGCCTTGAGTCGCGGCATGGCCAGCCGGTGCGCCACCGACAGCAGCACCCACATGATCGGCCCCCACAGCTTGCCCTCGAAGAGCGTCTTTCGGTCGGTGTGCCCGGTGGCGATGGCGACCTCGCGCTGGGGCGAGAGCGTCGCCTGCCCGGCCTGGCTGAAGACGCCGACGACGAACAGCGTGACGACCAGTGCGATGCCGGCCGACAGAGCGCCGTCGTATGGGTCGCCCTGGGCGAGGAACGCCAGGACCCCCATCCCGACGCACACGGGCAGGCCGATGCCCAACAGCATGATCAACTGGCTGCGCATGATTCTAGATGTCGATGGCCATGATCTTTCGGATCCAGAGGAAGCCGGCGAGGGTGAGGACGATGATGGCCGCGAGGATGAGCTTGCCGACGGGGTCGACGAACAGCTTGTTGACGTCGTCGCGGCTGATCATGAAGTAGAGGATGGCGAGCACGATGACGGGCATGAGGCCGAGCGCCCGGGCGGTGGCGCGGCCCTGGGCGGTGAGCGTCTTGACGCGGCTCTCGAGGCGCTGAATCTCGCGGATGCTGTCGCCGATGCGGTCGAGCGTCTCGCCGAGGTCGCCGCCCCGCTCGCGGTGCGTCTGCAGGGCGGAGAACAGCAGGCGGAAGTCGCCGGAGCCGATCCGCGTCCCCGCGTTGCCCATCGCCGCCTCCAGCGACACGCCGTACTCATACTCGCGCAGCAGGTGCTCGAATTCCTGCCGCAGCGGCTTGGGCCCGTCGCGGGCGACGAGCTGCATGGCCTGGACGAGGTTGAGCCCCGCGCGGACGGCGGAGGCGAGGGTCTGGACGCCGCCGACGAGCTGCCCGTCGAGCTTGTCGATCCGCCGGCGCCGCAGCCAGCGGAGCACCGGCCCGGGCAGCAGCGCCGCCAGGAAGGCCCCGACCATCGAGCCGATGGGCCCGCCCGTCAGCACCCAGCCGATGATCGCGAACAGGCCCATCGCCAGGAACGTGAACAGCATCGCCGTCTTCGGCGCCACGTTCGTCAGCAGTTGCCGGCGGAGGACCAGGTTGTAGTGCGCCTCCTGGCGCCGCAGGACGACGAGGAGCGGGCGGTACCCCAGATACACCGCCACCAGCACGGCAACGTAAATGAAGATGCTCGGGATGATCTGCTGGCCGGGCACGTCCACGTTGATGTCCGCCACCGTCATACGAACACCTCCACGCCCACCAGCTCCTGATCCAGCAGATCCTCGGCGAACTGCGGCAGGTAGCCGGTGTGCCGGAGCTGGCTGTTCTCCGCGCCCTCCCCGTACGGACGCCGAAGCACGAAAACGTCCTCCGTGATGATCCGCTGCGTCTCCGGGTCGATGCCCGTGATCTCCGAGATGTGTGTCACGCGCCGCCGGCCGTCCGGTACCCGCGCAATCTGGACGACCAGGTCCAACGCCGCCACGATCTGCTCGCGGATCGCCCGCACCGGCATCTCCACCGCCATCAGCACCATCATCTCCAGCCGCATCATCGTGTCGGCCGGATTGTTCGCGTGGACCGTCGTCAGCGACCCGTCGTGCCCCGTGTTCATCGCCTGGAGCATGTCCAACGCCTCCGGGCCGCGGACCTCGCCGACGATCAGCCGGTCCGGACGCATTCGCAGGGCGTTGCGGACCAGGTCGCGGATCGTGTAGGCGCCCTTGCCCTCGATGTTCGGGGGGCGGGTCTCCAGGCGGCAAAGGTGCTCCTGCGGGAGCTGGAGCTCGGCGGAGTCCTCGATGGTGACGATCCGCTCCTCGCCGGGGATGAAGTTGCCCAGGACGTTGAGGGTGGTGGTCTTGCCGCTGCCGGTGCCGCCGGAGATGATGATGTTCTTCCGCCCCAGCACGCAGGCGCGGAGGAAGTCGGCGGTGGGCAGCGTGAGCGTGGCGCGCTCGATCAGGTCGTCGATGGTGAAGGGGATGCGGGCGAACTTGCGGATGGTGAGCGTCGGGCCGGAAAGGCTGAGGGGGTTGATGATGGCGTTGACCCGGCTGCCGTCGGGCAGGCGGGCGTCCACGAGCGGGGTGGACCGGTCGATCCGTCGCCCGACCGGCGTGATGATCCGCTCGATGATGCTCTGCACGATCTCGTCGGAGAAGAAGCTCCGCCCCGTGTTCTGGATCACGCCGTCCTTCTCGATGTAGATCCTGTCCTTGCCGACCACCATGATCTCGTTGATGTTCGGCATCTCCAGCAGGTCCTGCAGCGGGCCGTAGCCCAGAACGACGTCCTCGATCTCCTTCGCCAGCATCCGCCGCACCACGTAGTCGCACAGCTCCGGCGTCAGCCGGACCGACAGCCTCTTGAGATGCTCGTCCCAGCCCCCCTCCACCGTCGCCACGTCTTCCTTCACCGTGTGCGGCCGCAGGCGGAGCGGGTAGTACCCCACGACGTCGCCGACCATCCGCCCGATGGCCTCCTCGTGCTCGTTGACGAGGATGTCGGTGTCCTCGAAGCCGTAGCCGTACATCAGCTTGCCCGTGGCGCGCCGAGAGACCTCCGTCAGCACGCCCCGCCACAGGAACTCGCGAATCAGGTGCCGCGCCATCTCGTCGTCCACCTCGTGCCGGTGGGCGGCGATGATCTCCGACAGGTGCCGCTTGATGAGGGCGACGTACGCCTCGTCGGCCGTGCCAAGCTGGCTGGCCACCCGGAGGTTCAGCCGATCCAGCAGCTCGCGGTGCATGCGCTCCTCGAGGTCGATGACGCGGCGTCGGGGGGAGACGGCCTTGACGGCCCCGCCGACGCGGCGCGCCTGCGGCTCCATCATGTAGAGGCTGTACTCGCCGATGCGGATCTCGTCGCCGTACTCGATCTTCCGGCGGGTGCGGTGCGGGAGGGGCCGGTTGGTGATCAGCACGTCGTTCAGCCCGAGCGACTCGATGTAGTAGCCGCCGTTGTCCCAGGCGATCCGCGCGTGCTGGCGCGAGACGAACGGGCTCTGAAGGGGCACGTCGTTGGTCGGGTCGCGCCCGATGGTGATCTCGTCCCGCGTGACCTTGACGATCTCGCGCTGGTCGTTGTACTGGTTGTAGATCCAGATCTCCACGCCGCTATCCGATCACGCCCCCTCGTCGTCCCACAGCAGCCTCGACTCCTTCGCCAGGCGCTCCACCTCGGGGTCGATCTCCCCGGCGTTCGGCGGCAGCACAAACTGCGGGTCCGAGCTGAGCACCTCCACCCGGACGATCTTCTCCTTCGTCAGCTCCGCCAGCTTCAGCGCCACCGACTCCTTCACCTCCACCGTGACGTTGCGGTAGGCGCGGACGCCCTTGCCCGCCAGGCTGCCACGCCCCACCATCGTCGTGTCTTCCACGCCCTTGCCGCCCACCGTGTGGACGCGGATGCCCTCGATGACGCGGTAGAGCCGGGGCGGGAGGCCCTTGAACTCGAACTCGCAGACGATGTTCACGCGGTCGCCCGGCAGAAGAATTTCGCCGGGCGAGAGGCGCGGGTCGAGCATGAGCGGCACGGCGACCATGCCCGGGCCCAACTTGACCGTCGGCGACTCGAGCCGCGTGGTGCTCAGGTGCTCCGGGCGGAGGAACTGGTTGACCTCGACCTTCTCCGCGAGCTCCTGGTCGCTGTAGAAGGCGAAGTCCCGCTGCCGGTCGAGCTTGATCACGCTGCCCAGCCCGCGAGCGAGCTCCTCGCCGACCTCCTCCAGTTGAACGTCGTCGGCGCGAATCCTCGCGCCCGGCTCCATGTCGTGCTTCAGGCGGATCAGCCACACCGTCCGGCCGCGAACCGCCGTCCGGACCGCCTCGATGTGGTAGTTGTAGACCACCACGACCAGGCCGGCCAGGATCAGCGCCACCAGCAGCAGCCGCTTGCTCCGTACGCCTTCGCTATCTTCGGCCATGGGCCCGTTCCTCGTGTCCCGCCGTCAGTACGACGGGCAGGATATGTAAACACCTATCCAGACTATCTTCGGGTTTTGCCCGCGGGTCCGCAAGCTCACGGTGGCGTGCGTGTCGCCCTGGACGAACAGCAGCCGGAGCCGGTCGCCGTCGGCCTGGCGCGAAATCTTGCGGAAGCCGCTTCGCGCCAGGGCCTGCTCGTAGTAGTCGGCCGCCTCCTCCGCCGGGCCGGGGTAGAGGTAGTCGCCCACCTCCACCGTCTGGTGCCTCCCGGCCACGCGGAACTGGCGCGGGCGGGTGGCCCGCGGGGGCGGCGCGATGCCGCCGGGCGGCCCGGGGAGGTTTTCGTGACGGTCCCAGTGCTTGACCCAGTCGGCGAGGCCTGCCTCGTCAGGCAGGTCGGGGCCCTCGTCGGGCCGGGCGGCCTCCCGCGGCAGCGGCGCGGCGGGCTGCTCGCCGCCGCGCCACCAGAGGTTCACGCGCCAGGCGGCGACGACCCCCGCCGCCACGAGGGCCACGTAGACCGCCGTGTTCCACGCGCGCCGCCGCGCGGGGGACGCCGCCTTTTCAGAGGGCTGCTTCATCGGCGGGAGGCAGGAGCGCTACCACTTCCTGTTGTACAGATGGCGCAGGACGTCGCCGAACCCCCTGGCCCCTGAGGGCAGGCCGCTGAGGCCCTGGTCCAGGGCCGGCAGGAAGTCGTCGCGGACCTCCTCCTCGCAGTCAACCTGCTTGTGCCGCCACTCCACGCCCTCGCGGGCGTGGCGATGTCTGATCGAACCGGTCATCTGGTCCCAGATGCCCCCGCCGGTGGGAAACCTCGCCGCCACCTGCGCCCACCGCCCCCGCGGGAACTGGCTCAGGATCAGATGGTCCGCCAGCATCTGCGCCTCCCCGTGACGCGCCCCCACCTCGGCCACGTGGTCACGCAGCGTGTCGTCCGGGCCCGTCCCGTGACCGATCCCCACCGCCTCCGCCTGCTGCTGGAAAAACCGCGACTCGAGGTCGCCCTCGTTGGGCGAGCCGGCGCCGCGGACGGGGCGCCAGGCGGTGTAGCGGTCGGCGATCTTCACCTGCTGCTGGTGCATCATCGACCGCCCGAAGAAGAACGTGACGAAGATGATGAGCGCCAGCAGGGGCAGCGCGACGACAAACTCGAGCATGGCCGCGCCGCGTGCACGGCGGCCGGCCGGCCGGTGCCCCCTCGCCCGCCTCGCCTGCAAGGTTGTTCTCACGGCGCGCCTCTCAGTGCGTCAGGTAGTCGGCGGCCATGTCGGCGCCGAGATTCCACATGTAGTCCCGGGCGGTCTGCACCTCGTGCGGCGGCACGAGCCCGTTGGTGTAGGCCGCCTCGTCGATGCCGACGTCGACGCGGTCCACCCAGTATTCCCAGTCGGTGACGACGTTAAGCTGGGCCTGCCAATCCTGCGTCCAGAGGTCCCAGCTCGTGTTGTTGAAGATCTTCGCCTGGGCCACGGCGACGATGGAGCTGAGCGGGTTGGCGTTGGCGAAGCGCCGCTTCCAGAACGGGGCGTGCGTCTCCTCGCGCACCACGCCGAGCATGGCGAACTTGTCCAGGCGCATCCCGACGTTGGGGTTCGGGTCGTACCCGGCCCAGGCGTCGACGTTCAGCAGCATCGGGGCCGGCACCGATTCCAGATCGTCCCAGTTGCACGGGTTCTGGATCGCCAAATCGCCCCCGGCATCCAGCCCGCCGAAGATGAAATACCACTCGAACTCGACGGTGTACTCGCCGGTGACGGCGCCGTCGGGGGCGTAGAGGGTCTCGTGCCCCTCGGCGGTGAACTTCCAGATCGGCAGGGCGCCGATCTGCCCGACGTAGGTGACCTCGGGATTGCGGTTGAAGACCTTCTGGTAGAGGTCCTCGTGGGGCACCCACCCGGTGAAGTCGCGGGCGACGGGGCTGTCGAGGTTGTGGCTGGTGATGACGCGGTTGTTGCCGTCGATGCGCCAGATGACCTCGATGTAGTAGTACTTGGTGAAGGCCTTGCGGTAGTCGGGGTTCTCGCCGATCTTCTCGGCCTGGGCATAGTCGGTCCACCACTGAGGCTGATGCATGACCTTCAGCGGCGGGTTGACGCCCGCGAACATGTACCCGAGCTTCGTGTCCACGATCTTGTCGTAGTACTCGCGGAGGCGGGCGTCAGGCAGCTTGTCGCCGATGTAGTCGCGGACCCAGGCGCGCATCCACTTGTACGGCCCGTAGGTGGTGTAGCCGCGGGCCATGAACTTCGTCGGCGTCCAACTGCGGGTGCGCGTGTAGGAGGCGCCCTGGCGGTAGCCCTGCCCGCGTGAGGCGGCGTGCCCCGCGCGCCCCCCGCCGGCCGACGGACCGGTGATCTGCTTGCCCGTCCGCGGCGCGATGTTCACCGTGACCTGTCGGCTGCGCGTGGGCCCGGTGGGCACGCGGATGCCCCAGTCCTCTCGCCAGCCGAGGCGGCCGTAATGGTCCCAGTGCGGATACCAGCCGGGCCGCTCGAAGAGCCGCGCCCACGGCCCGAGACGGTAAGGCCAGGCCGGGTCCGGGATCGCGCCGCCCTGGTCGCTGCTGTGCTCGTGCGACATCGTCTTGGCCACCAGGTCGACGCGGAGGCGGTGGCGCAGGGCGGGGGCGAAGTCCTGGATCGTGCCGCGATGGGCGGGCAGCTCGGGCATTACCGGCACGACGAACGCCACGTCAGCCTTGTTGTCCTCGCCGTAGCGCACGGCGTCCGCCTGGGCCAGCAGCCCCGCCGACTCCACCGTGGCGAGGGAGAACTCATCGAGCGCCACGGCCGCACGCCACAGCGTGCCGTGCGGCGGCACCCCCCCGGCCCCGCGGATGTACCACGTGGTGGCGTTCTCAATGGTGCCTCGCAGCCCCCGGATCGGCGCCATGACCTCCCGCTGCTCGGTCATCCGCCCGAGCAGGCCGTTCAGCCCCTCGACGATCAGCCCCCGCGAGTAGTCGTCGATCAGGGCGGCGCCGGCGCCGCCCTGCAGGCCGGTCACCAGGGCCGTCAGGCCGCGAATCGGACGCGGGTCGCCCGCCACCGCGTACCGGTTGTCGCCGATCCATTCGTCCAGCTCGCCGAAGGCGAGGTCGGTGGCCTGCGAGATGGCGTCCAGCACGGGGACGTAAGCGAGGTATCGCGACTGCGCCACGTTGTTCATCGCCACCACGTTCATGCAGCGGGCCATGTAGTCCGCCCCGCTGATGGCCACCGCGTCGGCGACGTTCTGCATCTCCACGCGCTTGTTGACCTGCTCGCCGGCGTTGTAGACGTAGAAGGTGAGCCCCGCCAGCAGGAACACGGCGAGCAGGAGAATCACCAGGATCTGCCCGCTGCGCCGCGTGCGCCACGCGCGAGAGCCCCGCACTATTCTGACCGCTGCCATGTCCGGCTCCTGTGGAGCGTCAGTCCTCTGCCGCCGCCTCGGCGGCGGCCACCGCCCGTTCCGCCGCCGCGATCAGCTCGTCGATCTTGTGGATCTCCTCCGCCGTCTGCGCGTTCTTCTTCGCGTTGATGAAGCTCGCCAGCGCCACCTTGTAGTTGCCGTCAGCCATGGCCGATTGCCCCATCGTCAGCCAGTGCCCGTACATGGCCTTGGCCTTGCCGTGCTCCGCCTTGTCGCGGAGGTCGGGGTGGTCGTTGGGGTACAGGGCGGCGGCCTCGGTGAAGTTCTTGCGGGCCTCGAGCCACTTGCCCTTCTGGAGCATCGCCTGCCCGCTGTCATAGAGCGTGTCGTAGCGGATGCGCCGCTCGACGCGGCGCTGGCGGGCCTCGATGATGAGCTTCGCCTTGGGCATGACTTGGTACAGCCGCTCGTACTCCCGCACGGCCTCCTCCAGCTTGCCCTCGGCGAACAGGCGGTCGCCCTTCTCGAGCCCCAGCTCGTACTTGCACTGGGCGACCTTGTCCACGAGCATCTGGTCGAAGCGAATCCGCTTGGCCTGCTCGTAGGCGTCGATGGCCTCCTGCCAGCGCCGCCCGCCCATGGCGCCGTCGCCCTGGGCGAGGAGCTTCGCCCAGTCCACCTTCGAGCGGGCGTCCTTCAGAATCTGCTGGGCCAGCTTGTTCTCGGGGTCCTCACGGAGGATGCGATCAAGCGTCGTAATGGCGCGGCTGATGCGCCCCTCCGCGTTGTCCCGGATCGCCTGGTCGAGCTGGATGCCCAGTTCGAGCGTCTTCAGGCGGCTCGCCCAGTCCTTCAGCGCCGGCGGCTTCAGGCTCACCGCGCGCTGCAGCGACGACAGCTCCGCCGGCTTGTCGCCCTTCGCCCGGGCGATCCGCGCCGCCTCGAGCGCCCGCTGGTAGTCCTTCTCCTTCGCCCAGTTGGCCTCGGCGACGTTGACGGCCCGCTCGGTGGTGGCGATGGCCGACTCGACGTCCTCCCGCGCCTTGTCGCGGAACTCCTTCAGCTCCGTCCGCTCGCGCTGGAGTTCGGCCGGCAGCTCGTAGTCGATCAGCGTGTTCCGCTCGCGCTGGGCGAGCTTGATGGCGCCGCGGGCCTCGTCGATCTTGCCCTGCTGCGCGAGCGCGCGGGCCTGGTCCAGTTGCCCTTCGGCCTTCTTGCGGAGCTGGACGACCGCCGCCTCCCACTGGCGGCGCTTCTGCTGGTCGGTCTCGCGCTTCAGCCGGGCCAGCTCCTCGCCGATCTCCGTCTCCTCGTCCTCGATGCTCCGCCGGTAGGCCGCCAGCTCCGCGCGCTGCTGCGGGGTCTTCTGGGTGAAGTCCCCCTCGAAGCTCTCGTGCATGCTGCGCGCCAGCGGCACGAGCTTTTGCTTCGCCCCGAACAGGATGTTCCGCACCTCCTGGCGGTCGGCGGTGTCCGGGGGCAGCAGCCCCAGCGCCCCTTCCGCCTCCGTCATCGCGGCCGCCCCGTCGTCCAGGTAGCGCGACGTGTCGTCGCTGTCATTGCCCCGCCGGGCGGCCTCCAGGTCCTGCCGGGCCGTCCGGGCCCGGGCCAGGTACGTCGCCGTGCCCGGCTCTTCCGCGGCCATCCCCTCGTCCAGGGCCGCCACCCCCGCCAGCAGGGCATCGGCCATCCGCTTGCGCCCGATGAACGCCTGGCTGTCGGTGGCGTGGTAGAAGAAGCTCTCCACCTGCTCGTTCTTCTTCTTGAACCAGCTCTTGAGCTGGTCGCTGGCCCAGCCGGGGCGGTCGTTCCATTTCGCCTGAACGTCCTCGATGGCCTGCTGCGCATCACGTTTGGCGTTGTCCGCCAAGTCCCACTGCTTGTCGATGACCGCGATGTACGCCTTGCACAGCGGGATCATCACGGTGGCCTTGTCGGCCTCGCGGCTGTCGGCGTACTGCTTCCGGATGTCGGCGAAGCCTTTCTCCGCCTCCTCGAAGAGGCCCTTTTCGTTCTTCTCGACGGCGTTCTGGAAGTCGGCGAGGAGCTTGTCGTAGGCGCGGAGCCGGTTCCGCACCGCGGCGCGCTGCTGGCTGCCCTGGATGACCAGCAGCGCGATCGTGCCGATGAGCGCCGCGGCCACCACGCCCGCGAGGACGACCAGCTTCGTCTTCCGGGTGATTTTCTTCTTGGGAATCGGCGCGGTGGCGGGGCCTTCGCGCCCGGGAACGCCGTCGTGTTGGGGCGCCGCCTGTGGGGCAGGCTGCCGGGGCCGGCCGAGCGGGGCGGGAGCGGCGATGTCGCCCGCCGCCGGTGCGCCCGCGAGCGCCGGCTCGGTCACGGTCAGGCCGGCGGCGGAGCCGCCCGCGGCCCCCTGCCGGGCGCCGGCACGCGGGGAGAAGCTCTGCTTGATGGCCCGCCCGAGTTCCTCCATGCTGGCGAACCGCTGGTGGGGATCCTTGGCGATCATTCTGGCGACGATCTCGCCGAGGGTGGCGGGCACGGCGGGGCTGACCTGGTGCACCGGCGGCGCCTGGACCGCCCGGTTGCCGTGCCACTTCATCCAGCGGAGGACCTCGCTGCGCGGGTCGCGGACGACATCGGCGAAGATCTCGTTGAACTTCCGCCGCCCCACCAGCATTTCGTAGGCGATGAAGCCCAGCGAGTACATGTCCACGCGGGCGTCGACCGCCCCCCCCTCGAACAGCTCCGGGGCCATGTACTTCGTGGTCCCCAGCGGCATCGACGCCTGCCCCGCCGTGCTCGCCGCCACCCCGAAGTCCATGATCTTCGCCCGCAGCCCCTCGCCGATGATGATGTTGCTCGGCTTGATGTCGCGATGGATGATGCCGGCGGCGTGAACGGCGTGCAGCCCGGCGGCGAGGCGCCAGATGATCTGGAGGGCGGCCT
This sequence comes from uncultured Planctomycetaceae bacterium, assembly GCA_964564965.1. Lineage (GTDB taxonomy): Bacteria > Planctomycetota > Phycisphaerae > SM23-33 > SM23-33 > CAZMDT01. Next base: position 10,447 of record CAZMDT010000014.1, read on the forward strand.
TCGGCTCGACCGGTTCGGGGTTCTCGCGGAGGATGGTCTCCAGGCTGTGCCCGGGGACGTACTCCATGACGATGAACAGCCCGCGCTCGTCCTCGACCAGCTCGTGAATGGTGACGACGGCCGGCTGCTCGGCGCCGAGGCGGGCCACGATCTGCGCCTCGCGCCGAAACCGCTCGAGGAACTTCGGGTCCTCGGCGAGCTGGCTGGAGATCTGCTTGATGGCGACGGGGCGGTCCAGCAGCGGGTCGCGGCACTTGTAGACGATCGCCTGCCCGCCGATGCCCAGGCGCTCCTGGACCACGTACTTGCCGATCTGAGTGCCGCGGGGCAGCCCCACGGCCGGCATTGTCTTTTCCTCAGGCATCTTCTGCTGCGTTCACCTCGCCGCACGCACCCGCCGGCATCGCCCCGCCGGGGCCGCACAGACGAACGGCCCCTATCAGTCCGGGGGCGGGGGCTCCTCTTCTTCCACGAAATCCTGCACGCCTTCGTTGGTCAGCGTGCACGCGGCCCGCACGACGACGCCGTACTCCCCGGCGCCGAAGTTCAGCTCCACGCCGTCGTCCACGAGGTTGGCGAACAGCCGGTTCACGTAGGGCACCGACAGGTACAGCGTGTGCTCCACGCGGACGGTGACGTCCTCGTTCTCGCCGTACTTGTCGCCGGCGGCCGGGGGCCTCAGGTCCACCGCCGTGTACTCCTGGGCGTACTGCAACTTCCGCCCGAGGTACCGGTGGACCCAGCTCGGGGTGTTGCGGGCGTAGGCGGAGAAGAACCCTTCAAGCCCGGCGACGAGGGAGCCGGCGTCGGCCTCCGGCATGTCGGGGCTGCTGCTGGACACCGGCATGTTGGCCACCACCGCGGCCCGCCAGATCCGCTGGCCCTTGGGCGACCCGCCGTGCATGACGGAGAAGTGGAACTCCTGCATCATGTTGTGGCCTTCGGGGTCGGGGGGGGCGGCGAGGTCCACCTGCCGGAGCCCGTCGGGGATGGTGACGATGGCGGTGCGGGCGGCCTCGTAGGCGGAGCGGTGCACGCAGACCACCCCGGTCATGAGCATGGTGGACTGCGCCATCACCAGCACGATGAACAGGGCGATGGGCAGGACCATGGCGAACTCGACCATGGCGGTGCCGCTTTCGGCGTGCTCGCGGGAGGCGCGGCGCCGCTGGCGCTCTCGGCGCGCCGCGTGCCAGACGGCCCCGCCGATGAGGGGCAGGGCGGCCGCGGAGGCCACGGCAAGGGCCGCCGCGAGGACGAACGGCCGGCTCGTCATCCCCCGCGCCAGCCAGGTGCTGCCGACGCCCTCGACGGGCAGGGCCCGCCGCCCCCAGAGCGCCCCGGCCAGCACCAGGGCCGAAACGAGAAAGGCCCACGCCGCGGGCCTCAGTCCGGCGCGAACGCCGCCGTGTTGTCGACGATCCCTCGCCATGTTGTCAGAGTCCCGGAATCAGCGTCGCCCCGTCCGGGCCCATCACCAGCGCCCTCGCCAGCGCGACGGCCGACCCGATGCACAGCGCCAACCCGAACGGAATCCGCGGGCTGGCCTCGGTGGCGGGGCTGGCCGGCCGGCTCGGCGTCATCGCCAGGAACAGAAACCGCCAGATCCGCCCCAGCGTCTGCCTGACGATCCGCCGGCGGACCATCACGATCACGGCCATCAGCGCCGCCACCACAAAGCCCCACAACATCGCTTCGACGGTAAACCGCCAGCCGGTCAGCGCGCCGACGGCCGCCATCAGCTTCGCGTCGCCGCCGCCGATGCCGCCGGCCAGCCAGGCCACCAGCAGCGTCGAGCCGACCGCCAGGCCCCCCAGGGCGCCAAGCAGCCCCATGTCGCTGTCGGTGCCGGTCAGCCGGCCGACGAGCGTATGCCCGATGAGCCCCACCGCCAGGGCCGGGTACGTCACCACGTTGTAGATTTTGCCGCTGCGGACGTCGGTGACGGCGGCGGCAACCAGCACCACCGCCAGGACGCCGAACGGCCAGGTCGCCGCCAGTACGTCCACGGCGCTGCGCGCCGCCAGGAGCGTTCCGCCGGGGGAAGCCAGCGTCACGACGGGCTAATCTGGAACGTCGATGTCGCCCCGGATGCTGTTCCAGGCGCCGCGGACCTTCTCCCAGATCTCGTTCCGGAAGATGAGCGCCACGGCGAGCAGGGGCAGGGCAATCGCCGCGACGATCAGGATGTACTCCACCATGTCGGCGCCCTGCTCATCGCGGTGCAGCCTTCTGAACCTCTGGCCCAGTCTTCTCAACGCGTTCATAGCCGTTTTCCCGGGGTCAGTTGTTAGCGCCACCTTTTTCGCCGCCCGCGCTGACCCATCACGGGAACGGCAGCGTCTCGAGGAACGTCACCATCATATAGTGGGCCGTCAGGATGTCGAGCAGCATCATGAACACGTAGAACAGCGGCAGGCCGATGCACACGACGATCAGCGCCCACTCGACGGTGGTCTGGCCTTGCTGGTCGCCCGGCAGTTGTCGCAGCCGCGGCCTCATGAGCCCGCGCCCTTACGGTTCGTCCGCCTCGAAGTAAGGTGCCGCGAGGCGCCACTCGTCCCGCAGAACCCGCACCTTCGGTTCGTCAGTGAAGCTGGACAGCCCGCCCGTCCAGGCGAGCGACCCGAGGCCGACGCGGCCCGGGTCGCCCTCGTCCAGTCGGTAGCGGAACTTGTCCGCCAGCCGGTAATGCCCGTCGTCGCCCAGCGGGAGGATCTCGACGATCTCCGTCAGCCCGCGGCGCCCGTCGGGGAACCGGGTCATCTGTATTATAACGTCAATGGCAGAGGTGATCTGCGCCCGCAGGGCGTGCAGCGGCAGATCGATCTTGCTCATCATCGCCAGCGTTTCCAGGCGGTTCAGCGCGTCCATCGCCATGTTCGCGTGGAGCGTGGACATGCTTCCGGCGTGGCCGCTGGTCATGGCCTGGATCATGTCCAGCGCCTCGCCGCCGCGGACCTCGCCGATGATCACCCGGTCCGGGCGCAGACGCAGCGCGGAGCGGAACAGGTCCGTGATGGTCACCTCGCCGCGCCCCCACCGGTCCGCCTGGCGGGCCTCCAGCGAGATCACGTGGTCCTGCTGAAGCTCCAGCTCCGCGGAGTCCTCGATCGTCACGATCCGCTGATGGTGCGGAATGAAGCTGCTCAGCACGTTCAGCAGGCACGTCTTGCCGCTCGAGGTGCCCCCCGCCACCAGGACGTTCTTCTCCGCCATCACGCACAGCCGCAAGTAGTCGCGCGCCGCCGGCGTCCACGAGCCCAGTTCCACCAGGTGCTCGGCGTTGAACATCACCTTGGCGAACTTGCGGATCGTCATGCAGATGCCGCTGCGCGACAGGGGCGGGAGGATGACGTGGACGCGGCTGCCGTCGGGAAGGCGCGAGTCGATGAGCGGGTGCTCGCTGGTGAGGCGCTTGCCGGTGTACTGGAGCACGTTGTTGACGGCGGCCAGAAGGTCCTCGTCGCTGCCGAACGACGCGTCGGTCTTGACCAGCCTGCCTTCCTTCTCCACGTAGATCTCGGAGGGGTTGTTGATCATGACCTCCGACACCGTGAGGTCCTGCAGAAACGGCAGGATGGGCGCCAGGAAGTGCTGGACGGTCTGCTCGTATATCTTCGTCCGCGCCATGGTCGGCTCGTCCGGGGCGGCGGGCGCACACCTCATCCGCCTGTCGCCCCGCCATGTTGAACGCACCTCAGCGGCCTTTGTGGCGGCGTTTTTCCGGCCGGGGGTAACTTGTTTTGGCCGCCGGAGCGCAGCGGAGGCGCTCGCCTAAACCTAAATCGTACCGAAGGCTAGAGAAGGTTGAGCAGAACGGGGCGGATCGGGGAACGCCCGGCGGCTGTACCGGCCGGACAGGTGCGGGCAGGCCGGGTCAGTTGAGGCCCCCCAGCCAGCCGTCGATGACCTTGACGCGGTCGTCCCGCTCGGCCGAGATGTCGTAGCCCTTCAGGCCGGGCGCTACTGCCGGCAGCGCCGCCAGAATCGCCTTCTCGACCTTGTCGTCGCCGGCGGCGACGGCCTTCTTGAGCTCCTCGATCAGGGGGCGTACACCGCGTTTTCCCATGGCCTTGAGGGCGGCTGTCGCCTGGGTGCGGACGGCGTCCTCGGGCGAGCCCAGTTCCCCCACGTGCTCCACGACGGCGCTGCGGTCGGCGGCCTGTTGCTCGTCCGCCGCGTGCCCGCGGGCTTTCTTCAGTGCCACCAGCTCGTCCACGCTCAGCCGCGGCGCCAGGTGCTTGATCGCCGCGTCGGCCAGATCCACCAGCGCCGCCCACTTCCCCCCCGCCGCCAGCGCCTCCAGCCGCGCCGACAGCGCCGCCTGGGCCTTCCTGAACGCGGGCTCGGCGGTCTGTTTGGCCATTTCGAGGGGCACGCGCGCGGGCTCCGCCTCGAGGAGGGCGGCAAGCCAATCGGCCCAGACGGCCTGGGCCTCGGGGTTCTTCGCCTTTTGCAGCGCGTCGTAGGCCTGCTCGAGCTGCGCCGCCGCCGCCGCGTGCCGCGAGGCCGCCAGAAGCGCCAGCCCCAGCTGCCGCTGCGCCAGCGGCAGGTCCTTGGCCTTGGCCTCCTTCAGCCGCGACACCAGCAGCTCGAGAACCTGGACGCGCCAGTCGGCGGCCTCCGACTGGTCACGGAGGCGGTCGGCAACGCTCTGGAGCACGTCGGGCGTCGCCTTCGCCAGGATGCCCAGCACCTCGTCGCGCGCCTGCTGGCGGACGGCAGGGTCCGGCTCCGCAGTCGATAGCGTCCGCTCGATGAGCGTGGGCAGGTAGGCCATCCCGCCGAGCTTGCCGAGCACGTCGATGGCGGCCCGCCGAACGGCCCGGTCCTGGTCGCTCACCAGCGGCACCAGGGCCGAGGCGATCTGCGCGTCGCCCACGCGCCCGATGCAGTTCACCGCCGCCAGGCGAATCATCGCGTCCTCGTCCTTCAGCGCCTCGCGCGCCACGGGGACGAAGCCGCTTCCGCCCACGGTTCCCATGGCCTGGAGCAGGGCCTCGATGAGCTCGACGGTCTCCTTGGTCCGCTCCGCCGACGCCGCCGCCTTGTGCCGCGCGAGCAGCACCTCCGCCGCCTCGGTCTGCGACTGGCCGGATAGCGGGTGCTTCTCGCCGAGCTTAGCAAGCGCCACGGCCGCCGCGGCCGCAACGGCGTCCTCCTGCGCGGCCACGTCCTTCAGGACGGCGGGCAGCGCCGTGGCATCGCCGAGCTGGCCGATCGCCGTCAACAGGCTCCGCCGCGCCGCCGAGACCGTCTCCACCTTCAGCCGCTCCAGCAGGACGGCGGCGGCCTGCTTGTCGCCGAGCACCGCCACCACAACGGCCGCCTGCTCCCGGACCCGCGCGTCACTGTCCGCCAGCAGCCCGCGCAGCTCCTTGCGCGTTTCCTCGGGCACCTCGGCGGGCGCGGCGCCGGCCGACGTCACCAGCCGCGCTCCCGCCAGCCGCACGTCCGACACCCCGTCCCGAAGCAGCCCCAGCACGAACGCCGCACGCTCCCCCGCCGCCACCGTCTCGTACAGCCGCTCATACGCCGCCGCCAGGCGATGACGCAGGTCGGTGTTCTCCTGCTCGAGCTGGCGCCCGCGCCGCGCCTGGTTCTCCGCCCACAGGCGCAGCCACTCCCTCAGGTCCTGCTTCTCGATCTCCCGCCAGCGCTCCTCCCACTGGGCGGGCGTCAGCCCGTACACGTTCGTCAGCTTCGACAGGCCCTCCAGGGCCGCCTTCGCCACCGCGGTGTCGCTGTCACGCAGAACCGACACCAGCGCCCCCACCACCTGCTTGTCCACCACGCGCTGAAGCGCCTCGACCACCTGCAGCCGCACGGCGCGGTCCATCTTCGTGTCGCGCATCACGCCGATCAGCCGCTCGATGACGCCGTGGTCTTTGTAGCTGATGAGCGCCTCCGCCGCCGCCGAGCGCACCGAGGCGTCCTTGCCGACCAGCATGCCCGTCAGCGGCTGGATGAACTCCGTCCGGTTGCCCTTGCCCCATCGTGCGATGGCCTCGGCGACGGCGATCTTCGCCGACGGCGAGTCCGGGCGACCGAGGAACTCCAGCAGCACCTGCGTGGCCTCGGGGTAGCCGCGCGACAGCAGCAGCCGGGCCGCCTGACGCTTCGTCAGCGCCGTCGTCCCCGGGTCCCCGAGCTGATCGCGCCAAATGTCCAGCTCCGCGCGCATCTCGGGCGTCAGGGCGGTCGGCGGGGATTGCGCGGCGGCCGGCGCAGAAAGCACCAGCAGCACCGCAACGGCGGGGATCGTCAGGCGTGTCGAGCCGGCCGCGGTCACGAGGGCCTCCCGGAGTGTAGGCGCTTCCGCGCTTTCAGCGTTCTCGGCGCGCCAACGGTATATCGTATCGTCCATATTGTCAAACCGCTGGCACGCAAAAAGGTTACCGTCACGCGAAAAAACGCCCCGTCCGCCCCGTTGCATCCGGCCGGGCTGCTGGTATCATCTGCGGCATGCCCGACAGCGCCGCCACGCCGATCACGTACAAGGACGCCGGCGTTGACATCGAGGCCGGCGACGAGATGGTCCGGCGGATCCGGCATCTGGTGGAGCGGACGCACACGCCGCGCGTGCTCGACGGGTACGGCGGCTTCGCGGGCGCCTTCAGCCTTGACTTCCCCCAGAAGCTCCTCAAGCAGCACTATCGCGACCCCGTCCTCGTGGCCTGCACCGACGGCGTCGGCACCAAGAGCAAGATCGCCGTCGCCATGGACAAGCTCGACACCGTCGGCATCGACTGCGTCGCCATGTGCGCCAACGACCTCATCTGCGCCGGTGCCGAGCCGCTGCTGTTTCTGGACTACATCGGCACGGAGAGGCTCGCCCCGGACCGCATGGCCGCGATCGTCAAGGGCGTCGCCGACGGCTGCGTCCAGGCCGGAGCCGCCCTGCTCGGCGGCGAGACCGCCGAGATGCCCGACGTCTACGCCGGCGGCGACTTCGACCTCGTCGGCTTCTGCGTGGGCGTCGTCGAGCGGCGCCGGCTGGTCGACCCGATGCGGCGCGTGGAGGCGGGCGACGTGGTGCTCGCCCTCGGCTCCGACGGCCTGCACGCCAACGGCTTCGGCCTGGCACGCCGCGTGCTGCTCGGCAGCGGGGCGCTCCGCCTGGAGGACCGGCCCCCCGAGCTCGAGGGGCGCTCCGTCGGCGAGGAGATGCTCCGCCCCACCCGCATCTACGTCCGCTCCGTCCTCAACGTCCTCAAGGTCTACCGCGTCAAGAAGGTCGTCAAGGCGATGGCCCACATCACCGGCGGCGGGCTGCCCGGCAACCTGCCCCGCGTGCTGCCGGAGGGGCTCACCGTCCGCATCCGGCGCGACGCCTGGCCGGTGCCGCCCATCTTCAAGCTCATCGCCGACACCGGGCCCGTCGACCAGATCGAGATGATGCGCGTGTTCAACATGGGCGTCGGGTTCGTGCTGATCGTCTCGCCCCACTTCGTCCGCCCGATCACGCATCGCCTGCGACGCGCGGGCGAACGCGTCTGGCGGCTGGGCAAGGTTCGCAAGGGCGGCCCGGAGATCACCTGGGCGTAGTGTGCCCCCGGGGGCACGTGCCGGCGGCGTCAGATGTCGAGCTTGCGGCGGCCGCGGAAGAACCCAAGCCAGCGCCGGCTGCGGGCGTCCCCGCGACGGAGCAGCACGAGGTCCCAGAACCACGCCCCGACCTGCGCCGGAAAGCCGCCGTCCTCCACCCGCTTGGTGGGAATGGGGACCACCTCGTCCGGGTGGGCCAGGCCCCACTCGATGAACCGCTCCGTCTCGCGGAGCATCCGCCGCCGGTACTGCTGCCAGCCTTCGTGGCTCGCCAGGCTCATCGGGGCCATTAGACCACAAACCGCCCACGCCGCCAACCCGCAAGGCCGCGACCTGTCCGCCGCAGTCCGGGGCCGGAAGAGAAAAACGCACCCGGGCGCTTGCTCCGGCGGGAAAGCCGGTCTACAATGTACTGACTGACCAGTCAGTCAGAATGGCCCCCGATGGGATCAAACTCATAAGCATTGTCCATGTAGCTACTTAGGACTTCACAGGTGACATCAGGCAAGCCGGACAAGGACCGCCGCGGCGACATTCTGGCCGCGGCGCAGACGTGCTTCGCCGACCACGGATACGCCGCTACGACGGTCGACGCGATCGCCGGGCAGGCCGGGCTGTCCAAGGGGTCCGTCTACAACTACTTCCGCGACAAGCAGGACCTGCTGCGGCACGTGTTCACCGAGCTGATCGCCTCCATCGAGGGCCAATTCACCCAGGTGCTGAAAGGCGGCGGCTCGGCAACCGACAAGCTCTCCGACGTGCTCGACCTGTGGTACGACCAGCTCGAGCACCTGGCACACATGGGCCGCCTGATGCTGGAGTTCTGGGCGGCGGCCGCCCGGGAGACCGAGCCCGGCGAGTTCACCGCCTGGTTCGACGAGCTGGACGCCAAGTGGCGGCAGCTTCTGGGCGGCATCCTCAGGCAAGGTGTGGACAGCGGCGAGTTTCAACAGGTGCACGACGTGGAGGTGTCCGTCTCCCTGCTCGAGAGCATCCTGGACGGCATCATGGTCCGCGTCATCGTCGGAAAGAGCATGAAAGTGGACGCCCAGCACATGGACGCGCTGAAAGACGCGATCCTGACAGCACTGCGGGCCTCGCCGCCCCGGCCCGCGGAGGAAGCCCAATGACCGCCCACGACACCAACGGCCGGCAGCCCTCTCCCCCGTCTGCGCCTCGCCGGCTCGCCCACTTCCTCGCCAGGGCCGCGGCGCCTCTGCTGGTCATCCTGGTTGCCCTGGGGGTGGCTGCGCTGGCGCAGCTCGTGCCGGCGCGCAATCGCACGGGCGAGCCCAAGGAGAAGCCGCCCATCAACGTCAAGGTGGTGCGCGTTCGCCCCGAGCGTCAGTTCGCGGACAGCTTCGTGCTTTCCGGCGCGGTGGCCCCGGACCGCATCGTGACGGTATCGGCGGAGGAGAAGGGGCGCGTCACGAAGATCCTTCGCGCCGAGGGCGAGGCGTGCCCGGCGGGCGTGGTGCTTCTGGAGCTCGACCATGCGATTCTGGAGGCGGAGCACGCGGGCCTGGTGGCCCAGAAGGCGGCGAACGAGGCCCAGGTGAAGGTGGCCGAGGCCCAGGACGCCCTGAACCAGGCGGAGCAGCGGCGCGCCGAGGCGCAGAAGGAGTTCGACGAGAACGACTACGAGCGCCAGGCGAAGCTCAGGAAGCAGAACGTCTCCACGGACCTCGAGGTGGAGCAGGCCCGGACGAAGCTCAAGGCCAGCACGGCCACCATCGAGGCGGCCAACGCCCGCGTGCAGGCCGGCAAGTCCGCCCGGGTACAGGCCGAGGCCATGCTGGAGGCCACGGCCGCGGCGGTTCGGGCCGCCAAGACCCGGCTCGACCGCACGTACGTCCGCGCCCCGGTCAGCGGCACGCTCCACAAGATCACCACGGAAGAGGGCAACTACGTGATGGCGGGCGCGCCGGTGGCCACGATCATCGACATCGCCACCGCGCTGGTGGTCGTGGACGTTCCCGAGCTGGACATTGACTTCCTGCGGATGGGCGACCGGGCGCAGGTCATCCTCGACGAGCGGGGCGGACGCGCCGTGACGGGCACCATTACCTACATCGGGGCGCTTGCCGATCCCGACAGCCGGACGACGCGCGTTGAGGTGTCCGTCGCCAACCGCGACCGCCAGTTCCGCGACGCCACGGTGGAGGCCGTCGAGGACGGCGGCGTCCGGATCGCCGCGCGGATTCCGGCCGGCGCCGCGGCCTACTACGAGCGGGCCGGCCTCGTGGATATTCGGGTGGGCGGGCAGACGCTGCCGGTGCGCGGGTCGGTGGTCACGTTGTCGTGGCCGAAGGCGAAGGCGCCCTCGACGCGTTCGGGTGAGATACGGCCGGGCACGGCGCCCGCCCCGGCCCAGGCATCGCCGGCGTTCGCGCGGGTGGTGGTGGCCGTTCCGGGCGTGCAGGGCGCGCTGAGCCCCGGGGGCGCGGTGGCTATCCGCCCCGCGGACGACCTGCTTCGCAGCGGGAAGATCGTGCGTGTGCGGCTGACGCGGCAGGTGCTGCCGGAGGTGATCTTCGTGCCGCTGGCGGCGATCGTGCCGGGGGAGAACAGCAAGTCGGTTTACGTGGTAGCCGGGGGCAAGGCGAAGCGGCGGGACGACGTGACGCTGGGCCTGCTGAAAGGCCGCGATGTGCAGGTGCTCGACGGCCTGGAGGCCGGGGACCTGCTGATCATGAACTGGCAGTACGTCGGCCCCGAGGACGACGTGAAGATCATCGAGGAGGTGGACCCGGACGAATTCACCCCGCTGTCGCAGGTGCGTCTGGGCAGGTGAGCGACCGATGATCATCTCGAACGCGGCCATCAAGAACAGGGTCACGGTGTTCGTGTTGATCCTGCTGATCGTTTTCGCGGGCGCGTACAGCTACGCGACGCTTCCGCTGGAGGCGGCCCCGGACGTGAAGGTGCCCTGGATCCTCGTGTCGACGAGCCAGCGCGGCATCTCGCCGGCGGACATCGAGAACACGATCACGAATGAGATCGAGAACGAGCTGTCGGGCATCAGCGGCATGAAGGAGATCAAGTCCTCGAGCGCGGAGGGGCAATCGACGATCAGTTGCGAGTTCGAGCCGAACGTGAACATCGACGACGCCCTCCGGCGTGTGAAGGACAAGGTGGACCTCGCGAAGGGGAAGCTCCCCTCGGAGGCCGACGAGCCCGTCGTCACCGAGATCAACGTCGCCGAGTTCCCCATCATGATGCTGAACATCGCGGGGAACATCTCGCCGGTGCGCCTGAAGGCCGTCGCCGACGAGCTGGAGGACCAGTTCAAGACCATCGAGGGCGTGCTGGACGTGGAGGTCCTTGGGGCGCGCGAGCGCGAGATCCGCGTGGAGATCGACCAGGACCGCGCGGCGGAGTACGGCTTCGACCTCGATAAGCTTCTGACGCTGATCGGCTCGGAGAACGTCAACATCTCGGCCGGCGGGCTCGAAACGAAAGGCATGAAGTTCAACATCCGCATCGCCGAGGAGTTCGTCGAGCCGCAGGAAATCGCCTACCTCCAGCTCACGACGCACGACGGTCGGCCCATTTACCTCAAGGACGTGGCCACCATCCGCGACTCGTTCGAGGACCCGCTGAGCTACTCGCGTCTGGACGGCCAAAACAGCATCACGCTGGCGGTGAAGAAGCGCGTGGGGGCGAACATCGTCGATATCGCGCGCCAGGTGAAGGCGGTGATCGAGGAGGCGCGCCGGCGGGCGCCCGCGGGGGTGGTCTTCGAGCTGACGATGGACCAGTCCAACGTCATCCACATGATGCTCGACGACCTGGAAAACAACGTCCTGTCATCGCTGGTGCTGGTGGTGGTGGTGCTCGTGGTGTTCATGGGCCTGCGCAGCAGCCTGATCGTCGCCGTCGCTATTCCGCTCAGCATGCTGATGAGCTTCGCCGTCATCCAGGCGCTGGGGTACACGCTGAACATGATCGTGCTGGTCGGGCTGATCCTAGCGCTGGGGATGCTGGTCGACAACGCGATCGTCATCGTGGAGAACATCTACCGCCACCGCCAGCTCGGGCAGGGGCGGATCGAGGCGGCGATGAAGGGCACCGGCGAGGTCGCCTGGCCGGTGATCGCCTCCACCGCCACGACGGTCGCCGCGTTCTCGCCGATGCTGTTCTGGCCGGGCATCATGGGCGACTTCATGAAGTACCTGCCCATCACGGTGACCATCGTGCTCTCCTGCTCGCTGTTCGTGGCGATGGTGATTTACCCGGTGCTCTGCTCGCTGCTGCTCCGCCGCGTGGCAGCGCCCGGGCACCCCCGCGGCGAGAACCGCGCTCTCCGGGCGTATCGAAGC
>CAZMDT010000015.1:0-2625 GCA_964564965.1 uncultured Planctomycetaceae bacterium
GTCCGGGGCCGGCGTGGGGCGTCCAGCGGTCCTGGGTGAAGGCGCTGCGGCAGAGGCTGTCCCAGTTGCCCATGAGGTCCGCCGTGGTCCGCCACAGGTTCGCCAGGCGCGCCCAGTCGGCGGCGCCGTCGAAGGGGGCGGAGTTGGACAGGGCGTAGACGATGTCCCGGCCGCTCGACTTCAGCGCCCCGGCCATCGCCTCCACGTCCGGCACCTCCCACGGGCCCCAGTCGTACTTCAGGAAATCGAAGCCCCACTCGGCCCACTGGCGGGCGTCCTCGACGTGCCGCGGCTGTGTGCCGAAGTACCGCCCCATCTCCATCGCCCACGGGCGCTTGTGCGTGTTGCGGAGGCAGTCGCCTTCGGAGCCGCCGGGGAAGCGGGCGTAGCTGGTGACCCAGGGCGTTGAGTAGATGCCGATCCTCAGCCCCAGCGCGTGCACCCGCTCGCAGAGCCCCGCCATGTCGGCGAAGCGCTCGTTGCCCTGGAGCGCGTGCGTCGCCGGGTCGCGGGCGCCCTGCCAGCCATCGTCGATGTTCACGTAGCTGTACCCGTGGGCGGCCAGCCCGCTCGAAACCATCGCCTCTGCCGCCGCCACGATCTGCTGCGAGGTCACCTCCGCACCGAAGCAGTTCCAACTGTTCCATCCCAAGGGCGGCGTGAGCGCCAGGCGCCCGCCGATGGCCAGCCGAATCTCCTGCTCGGCCGAGCCGTGGGCATTCGCGGCGGCCACGCGGATCGTCGCCTCGGCCGCCTCCGCGACGCGCCCGGTGATCACACCGCGTTCGGCATCCATGGCGAGCCCGTCGGGCAGGCCCTCGGCGGCGAAGCTCAGCGGGCGTTCACCCGTGGCGCGAATCGGCAGGAAGAAAGCACTGCCGACCCCGACCCCGAACGCCGCCGGGGCGTGCAGCCCGGGCGCCCCCTCATCCCACGGCGCCACGGGGGCCGGAACGGTTTCCGCGCGGAGCTTCTCGGCCACTTCCGGTGCCTCCTCAAAGTTAGCCGTTCGCCAGGGCGAACGGGCGACATTAACCTATGGACTGAGGAATGCAAGGGCTGCCGTCGAGGCAGCTGCCCTGCACAGCGAGGTGAAGATGAACATGCGGAGAGCTCTGACGGTGGCGGCTCTGACCACGTTGTCCGCGATCGGCCCGGCGGCGGGCGGCGAGGTCGTTGGCTGGTGGCGGATGGAGGGCAAGCCGGGCGAGACGGCGGCCGGGGCGGAGGTGGCGTCGGCGGCGGGCGCCAAGGCCCTGACCGGCACGGGTCAACAGGTCGAGGGCGGCAGGGCGGCCTACGCCGATGGCGTGCCCGGTGCGTTCATCTACGACCCGGTCTCCGGGCAATCCCGGAGGAACACGAGCTCGCTCGAACTTGGCCCGGGCCAGGGCGCGAGTTGCGTGAAGGTCCCGCTCGGCGGGATCGACGCGCTGGGCAGCTTCACGCTGGAGATGTTCGTCCACCCGACGGCTGACCCGGGGGCGGACGTGCCGATGGCGACGATCGTCGGCAGCGGCGACCAGACCGCGGAGGCCGGGCTGCACACCCAGTACCTGGCGCGATGGCGGCAGACCTACCTGGGCGCCCGCTACCGCGCGCCGGACGGCAAGGAGACCATCTGGAACGCCGGCTACTATCTCGGCAGCGGGCGGGTGCGCGGCGGGGAGCTTGGCTGGCGGCACGTGGCGCTGGTCTACGACGCCGAACGGAAGGAGATGACCTTCTGGCTGGACCACTACCAGAGCAGCCGGGCCCCCTGCCCGGTGCCCCTGACGTTCGGCGACGGCGTGCTCTACATCGGCGGGCGGCCGGAGGGAAAGGGCTTCACCGGGCGCATCGATGAGGTCCGCCTGACGCGCGGCGTGCTCGATCGCTCGAAGTTCCTCCGCGCCCGGCGCGACGCCATCAAGAACGTGACGTTTGCCTCGCAGGCGGTGGTCATGCCGGCGGACGCCGGCTACGTGGACCTGAAGCTCGCCTTCGGCGCGGCCGGCGACGGCAAGACCGACGACACCGACGCCATCCGCAAGGCGTTCGAGGACCTGGCGGACAAGGTGCCGCTCCGCCACCACGTGCTGTACGTCCCGCCGGGGGAGTACCTGATCTCCGATGAGGTCCGCTGGAGCCGGTTCCTCTTCGTCCAGGGGGCGGGCCGGGACAAGACCGTCATCAGGCTGAAGGACAACTGCCCCGGCTACGGCGACGCCGGGAAGCCGAAGGGCACGGTGACCGTGTCGTGGCACGCCTTCAGCCCGAAGGCCACCGGCAAGGCCGGCAACAACATCGGCAGCTACCTGCATGACCTGACGATCGACACCGGCAAGGGCAACGGCGGGGCCGTCGGACTGGCGTACCACTCCAACAACCACGGCAGCGTCACGAACGTGACGATCCGCTCCGGGGACGGCAAGGGCTTCGCGGGGCTCGCGCTGGCGGACAACTGGCCGGGCCCGTCGCTGATCAAGAACGTGGTGGTCGAGGGCTTCGACAAAGGCGTGTACTCCATCGTCGGCCAGTACAGCGTCACGTTCAAGGACCTGACGCTCGTGGGGCAGAACGAGGTGGGCTTCTACAACCGCGGGCAGATGGTGTGGATCGACGGCCTGCTCAGCCGGAATCCCG
>CAZMDT010000015.1:2635-22212 GCA_964564965.1 uncultured Planctomycetaceae bacterium
AATCCCGGCGCGCCGGGACCCGCCGTGGACGCCGGCGGCAGCTACGTGCTGGTCAACGCGAAGCTGACGGGCGGGGCCAAAGGCGCGCCCGCCATCCGCCTGAACGGCGGGAATGGCCTGTTGCGCAACATCACCGTCGAGGGCTACACCACGGCCATCGAGCGCGAGGACAATGGCGGCCGGAAGACCATCGCCGGCCCGCACGTGGAGGAGGTCGTCTTTGGCGAGCAGACGAGCCTGTTCGAGGGACCGGGCCGGTCGCTGGGCCTTCCGCTGAAGGACCCGCCCTCGCCGCCGCGCGAGGCGCCGGAGAAGTGGGTGAACATCCTGGACTTCAGGGCGAAGGTCGCCGACGGCGACTGGGCGCCGGCCGTCCAGGCCGCCATCGACTCCGGCGCGAGGACGCTCTACCTGCCGAACCGCGAGACGGTGGAGGTGAAGTCGCCGGTGCACGTTCGCGGGAAGGTGGAGCGGCTGTTCGGGCTTTACAGCGGCATCCGCCCGCACAAGGAATACGCCGAGGGCCCGACGGTGATCTACGACCACGGCGACCCGAAGCACGTGCTGGTGATCGACCGCTTCGGCACCGGGCGGCTGCAGCATGCCTCGCCGGGCACGCTGATCATCCGCGACGTCAGCCAGGAGTACACCAACAAGCCCGGCGCGGGCGAGCTGTACGCGGAGGACACGCAGGGGCGCTACCGCATCACGAAGCAGTCGGCGTGGTTCTGGCAGCTCAACACGGAGTTCAGCACGCCGGCCGGGGCGGCGCGCCTCGAGAACCACGGCGGACGCGTGGTCGTCGTCGGCATGAAGACGGAGCAGAAGGGCGCCAACATCCTGACCGCGGACGGCGGGCTGACGGAGCTTTTGGGGGGGTTCTTCTACGCCAACAGCGGCACCGGCGGGCAGCCCAGCATCATCATCCGGGACGCCGGCTTCTCCGGCACGTGGCGGAACCCGACGTACGGTGCGCGGTACAACCCCATCGTCCGCGAGACCCTCGGCAGCCAGACCCGGGTCGGCGGGACGATGTATCAGGGCCTGTTCGCCGGCTACCGGGCAGCGGACGCCCCCCATCGGCAGTCCAGCCCGTGGGAGGGCCCGCCCCCGGCCGGGCGCTAAGGGCTCCCCAGGTATCGGGGGGTGATCTTCGTTTCCGCCAGACCGCCGGCAGCCTTCTTCACACGATAGGCGGCGGCCTCGGGACGCGAACTCACGATGTGCGCGAGCCTCCTGCCGATGAAGTGCAGGGCAACGGCGTCGTCGGCCGCCAGGCCCGCCTTCATCTTGCCGGCCTGTATCAGTCTCCGGAAGGCCGGACGTCGCTTCGGCTGATTGTGATAGTGGGGGCAGTTGCTCCCCTTCAGCAGGCCCAGGCACGGGAGGACCGTCAGTGTCCCGGTGATCGAGTCGGTGAGCCCTTGCTCGAACCAGCAGATTGATCCCGCGCTGACGCCGCCAAGGACCACGCCCCGCCGCCATGCCTTGCGGAAGATGCGGTCGAGCCCCCACTCCCGCCACAAGGCCAGCATGCTCTTGGTGTTCCCGCCGCCGACGTAGACGGCGTCCTGTGAGAGAACAAACGCCTCGAGCTTCTCGGGCGGGTGGAACAGCGACAGATGGCTCGGCCGGCAACTCAGCCTGCCGTAGGACGTGTAGAAGTTCACGACGTCCCGGTCCGAATCGCCGGAGGCCGTGGGAACGAAGCACACGGCCGGCCTGCGCTTCCCGGTCTGTGCCAGGAAGTACGTGCCGAGCAGTCGGTTCTCCGGCTCCATCGAGAACCCGCCGCCGCCCATCGCGATGATCTGCGGCCTGTCCATGTGTCGTCCCACGTGCTGTTCTCACGCCCGCCGGCGACAAGGCCGCACCGGCTGCCGGTCCCGCCGCCTCAGCGTCTCACACCTTGCCCGCCGAGGGGCACAGGTCGCTGACGGCACAGTCGGCGCAGCGGGGCTTGCGGGCCGTGCAGCAGCGCCGCCCGTGGAAGATCAGCAGGTGCGCGAACAGCGTCCACTCCGTCCGCGGCACCAGCTCCATCAGCTCCTTTTCCATCTTGTCGCCCTGGTTGTTCTTCCGCGCGGTGAGCTTGAGCCGCTGGGCGAGCCGCTGAACGTGCGTGTCGACGACGATTCCCTCGTTTCGGCCGAAGGCGTTGCCGAGAACGACGTTCGCCGTCTTACGCGCGACGCCCGGCAGCTTGAGCAGGTCGGCCATGCGGTCCGGCACGTCGCCGCCGAACTCCTCGATGATCATCCGGCAGCCCTCGTGGATGCTGACGGACTTCCGGTTCCACAGGCCGATGCCCTTGATGTCCTCGCGGATCCGCTCCACGGTCGCGCCGGCGTAGTCCCGCGGCGTGCGGTACTTCCTGAACAGCGCGGCCGTGACCTTGTTCACCTGCACGTCCGTGTTCTGTGCCGACAGGATCGTCGCCACCAGCAGCTCCAGCGGCGTGGACCAGTTCAGCTCCGTCTTCGCATCGGGATAGGTCTTCTTGAGCTTGCGGATGATCTTCCCGGTGCGCTCCTTCTTCGCCTGCTTCGATTCCCGCGGCATGGGTCACCTTTCGTTCGTCCCGGCGGGTGCGGTTGCCGGGCCGGTCGTCGACGCGGGCGGCAGGTTCAGCGGGGTGATCGCCACATGGCCCTCGGCGTCGATCTCGGCGGCCCGCCGGCCGTCGGGGGAGGCGACCCACGTGCCCGAGAACATCCCCAGCGACACGACCTGCCCGCCGTCGCAGCTGACGGCGAAGTGCTGCCGGCTCGTGACGAAGGGCCTGCCGCCCGCCCCCGTCATGCGCACCCAGCCCGGCACCGGCAGCGGCCCGACCGTCGGCCGCCACGTGATGTCGATGGGGTCGACCTGCTCGACGAGCTTCCGCGCGACGCGATGGACCGTCCACGGCTCGGGGCGCACCAGGCATCCGCCGTCCACGCCGTTGACCACGAGGTACTCGCCGTCCGGCGTCCAGCCGCCGGGCAGCCCGCCGTCGGGGAAGCAGTCGGCGAAGGGCTTACTGATGTCGAACGCCCGGCCGCCGCGGGTGTCGAGGAGGATGGCCTGCATGGTCTTGCCCGGTTCGACGATCCAGCTCAGGACGACAGCCTGGGAGCCGTCAGAGGTCCACGCCGCGCCGAGGCCCAGTGCCGACGCACTGCCGAACGCCCGGACTGTGGTCCGCTCGACGTCGAGCAGGTACCACTGGCCGACCTCCAATGGCCGGAGAAACAGCAGGAACCGCCCGTCGGGCGACCAGTGCTCGCCGCTGTCGGCGGCATATCGTCCGGCGAACGTGCCGGGCGCCGCCGCGACGTGGCGATAGACGAGCCTGCGGGCCTCGGGCGGCTCGGCGATCCGCTGGCACCAGACGGTGCGCTCCATGGGGGCGGCGTCGGAGCCGAGCCCCTCCAGCAGCCCCGGCGGCCTGAAGGCGACGTACGCGATCTCCTCATCCGACAGCCAGGCGAAGCTGGAGTACTGCTCGCCGCCGGGCGTGACGCGCCGGGCCACGCCGGTCTGCGGATCGACCACGGTGACGGCGTTCGGCGCCACGACCGCGACGTGCCGCGAGTCGGGCGAGAACCGCAGGTGCACCACCGAGGCCGCCGGCGTCTCGCCGAACGCCGGGCCCAGGCGGTCGACGCGGACCTCCGAACGGTCCGGCTCGCCCGCCCGCTCGGCCGGGCACCAGCACACGTGAACCGCCTGCACCGCCCGGGGCTTGTCAGACAGGAACGCCCGGAGCTGGTCAATCCAGACGAACGCCACGAGCCGGCCGTCGGGGGAGAAGGCGGCCTCGCCGACCTCATGCTCCGGCCCGCACCCGGCGAAAGCGAGGCACAGCAATCCTGCCGCGACATGGACCGCAGACGCGCGCACGAGGAATCCTTTCGACGGAAGCGTACCGCCCCCGGGCGGCCGGTTGAAGCTCCTTTCAGGCTTTCGCCAGGTACTCGCCGATCTTCTTCGCCGCGCGGCGGGCGGAGGCGATGGCGGAGGCGATGTAGCTGGCGCCGCTGACGAGGTCGCCGGCGGCGAAGATGCCCGGCGCGCTGGTGGCGTGGTCGTGCAGCGCCAGGCGCCCGTCGCCGTCGACCTCCAGGCCAAGCTGGGCGGCGAGGTCGCCGTCGATCACGGACTCGTACCCCAACGCCAGCACGGCGAGATCGAGGTCGAGCTGGAAGTCGCTGCCGGGCACGGGCACCATTCTCGGCCCGCGCGACGATTGCACCCATCGCACCTCGCTGGCGTACAGGCCGCGGACCTGGTCGCCGGCGGTCTCGAACGCCTTCGTCGCCACGCACCAGCGACGGTCGACCTGGATGGGCTTGCGGTGCGTGGGGTCGCCGTTGACCCGCGAGGCGGGCAGGATTTCGAGCTGATGCACGGCCTTGGCGCCCTGGGCGAGGGCGGTCTCCACGCAGTCGGTGCCCGTCTCCCCGCCGCCGATGACCACGACAACCTTGTCCTTGGCGTAGACGCCCTCCTCGCCCGGCCGGGCCGTGCCGGCGCCCGCCGCCCGCCGGTTCTCGCTCCGCAGAAAGTCCAGCGCGAACGCCACGCCCTTCTTCTCGCGCCCCGGAACGGGCAGGTCGCGCGGGCGCGTGGCCCCGGTCGCCAGCAGCACCGCGTCGTAGCGGCTCCGGAGCTCGTCGGCGGCGACGTCCTTGCCGATCTCCACGTTCGTCTCGAACCGCACGCCCTCGGCGGCAAGCTGCTTCAGCCGACGGTCGAGCAGCCGCTTCTCCAGCCGGAAGTCCGGAATGCCATACCGCATCAGGCCCCCGGGCGCGTCGTCCTTCTCGAAGACGGTGACGTCGTGCCCGGCGCGGGCGAGCTGCTGCGCCGCGGCCAGGCCCGCCGGTCCCGACCCGATCACAGCCACGCGCCGGCCCGTTCGGGTCTCTAGCGGCCGCGGCAGCACCCAACCCTCCTCGAACGCCCGCTCGACGACGCGGCGCTCGATGTCCTTGATCTGCACGGCGTAGTCGTTGAGGCCCGCCTTGCAGGCGCCCTGGCACGGGGCCGGGCAGAGCAGCGCGGTGAACTCGGGGAAGTTGTTCCGCTCGTGCAGCATCTCGGCGGCCTGGCGCCACTCGCCGCGGCAGGCGAGCTCCACCCACTCGGGGATGCGGCTCTCCAACGGGCAGCCGGCCTGCTGGCAGCGGGGGTTGAGGCACCGCATGCACTCGGGGGACGACAGCACGGTGAGGTGGTCGTAGTACTCCTGGTCGGTGGCCCAGGCGAAGTCGGCGACGAGGCCCTCGTAGCGGCGGAGGAAGTCTCGCTCCCGGCGGTGCCAGTGCGGCAGGAGGGCCCGCAGCCAGCGCATCCGCTTGAGGACCTTGAGCAGCCACGACCGGGCCGCCAAGCGGAAGGTGCGCTCCCGCCCGGCGATCCGCCAGGTCCAGTTGAGCATGTGGCGGTAGACGATTCGGTCGCCGTTGGCGGGGTTGACGTCGTACTTCTCGCGGTCGCGGGCGAGCTTCTCGGGGTTGGTGGCCAGCTCGGCGATGAAGAAGCCGTCCTTGATGAGCACGGCGTCGGCGAGATTGTGGGCGACGGCCCGCGTGACGGCGTAGCCGTGGGCGGCGTCGTCCTTCGCGTAGACGCCGGCGACGGCGTCGGCGTAGCGGCGGGCGCAGCCCAGCCCGCCCCAGCGCATGCCGTCGTACAGGCGCACGACGATCGCCCGCTTGAGCGCCTCGTCGAGCCCCTCGACGGCCCGGATCGTCTCGGCGGCCAGCTTCCGGAGCCTCTCCACGTCCCGGCGCCCGCGACCGAACCGGCGGATCGCCCAGCGGCACTTGTCCTCCAGCACGCCGCGCCAGTGGGTGCGCGTCGGCGGGCCCCGGAACAGGTCGCGGTCCATCACGAGCTTCCGCCCCATGTTGAAGGCGTAGAGGTTCTTGCGGAAGTCGGCCCGGATGGTGTCCTTGATGGCCCACGCCATGGAGTGCATGGAGACGGGGATGAGGCCCTTCTGGAAGGCAAACCCCAGCATCATGATGTTGGCGTATATCTTGTTGCCGAGGTACTTCTCGCAGATGCGTGAGATGTCGCGGGCGAGGTAGTCCTCCCCGCGGGTGTGGCGGCGGATGTCCCGCTCCAGCGCCGCCACGTCGAAGTCTTCCTCGCCCATGATGCCGCGGATCGTGGGGAACTTGGCCGTGTTGATGACGGCGGCGGTGCGCTGGGGGTCGGCGATGCGGCTGCGCCCGTTGGGGTCGATGGCCCGCGCCGCCTCCAGAATGTCAATGCCGACCAGCAGGTCCGCCTTGCCGTAGGGGATGACGGCGGTGACGGGGTGGCGGGCGACGTTGTAGACGATCTGGCTGGTGACGCCGCCGCCGCGGATGGCGAGCCCCTTCTTGTCGAGGAACTCGACGTTGTAGCCTTCCTTGTGCCCGGCGCGGACGAGGATCTGCGTGGCGGTGCCCACGCCCTGCGTGCCGACGCCGACCAGGCAGCAGCGCCACAGATCGCCCACGGGGCGCTTCTGCGGCTCGGGCAGGTCCCCCAGCCCCAGCTCCGGCACGCGCGACCGCGGCGGGCGCTTCCGCCGGATGCTCACCTTCTCGAACGCGCTGCACGCGCCGATCCGCTCGCACGCCCCCTCGGCGACGCACCAGCTCAGGTCCGTGTCCATCCGCCGGCCGTAGTCCGTCGCCACGTGCGTCAGCCCCGGGCAGCCGGTGAGCTCGGCGCACGCGAGGCAGAAGGTGCAGATCTCCTGGTTGACGTTGACGTGCTCCCAGCGGGGCAGGAACCCGAGGCGCCGGCGGGTGTCGCGCTGGGCGCGGCGCTTGCGCCGGTTCTCGGTGATGGCGCATTCCTTGTCCGCGATGATCACCTTCACGCCGTCGGCGAGGAAGGTCCTCTCCAGCAGCCTGCGATACTCCGGGCGGCGCTCCGGGGCCACCCGCACGACGCTCAGGTTCCCCCGCGCGCCAAGCCCATGGAGAATCTCCTCCATGTCCTGCGACGCCGTCGGGTTGCCGATCACGTCGTAGGCCACGCCGGGGGTGGGCTGGTGCCCCGTCATGGCGGTGGTGCGGTTGTCGAGGATGATGAAGGTGATGTCCTGCCCGAGCTTGACGGCCTGGCTGATGGCGAGCTGCCCGGAGTGGAAGAAGGTCGAGTCGCCCATGAAGACGACCTGCTTGTTGGTGATGAACGGGTCCATGCCGCTGCCGGTCCCCCCGCCGAGCCCCATGCCCGAGAGGTTGTGCATCAGCTCAGTGTTCGGGGGGTACATCAGCATGGTGTAGCAGCCGATGTCGCCGTGGAACACGAGGTCCACCGGGCGGCGGTGGTGCTCCCGAAGCATGTAGTCGGCGTCCATGAACCGCCGGCGGACCTCCAGGCACAGGCTGGCCGAGTCGCGGTGCGGGCAGCCCGCGCAGAACGTCGGCAGGCGCGGCGGGAGTTGGTCCATCTCCGCCTCGCCCGTGGCGTCCGCCGTCGCCAGCTCGCGCTCCAGCGTCTCCATGCCCTCCGGCACCGTCACCGGCGACCGCGAGCCGTTCATCGCCCGCAGCAGCGGCACCAGCCGCTTGATGATGATCGACGGGTGCAGCCCGCGGATCTCCGGGAAGCCCGGCAGGCCGAACGGGAACGTCTTGCCCCACACCTCAACGTCGCCCGCCGGGGCACTCTCAACGCCCTTTCCCGGCGCGCCGGGCTTTGGGGACCCCGCCCCGCCCGACTGGCGGTCCTTCAGCACCACGTCGTTGATCTGCTCCTCGAGGAAGCTGCGGCGTTCCTCGACGACGATAATCCGCTCGCACTGACCGGCGAGCTCGCGGACCAGCGCGGCGTCCACCGGGTAGCTCATGCCGAACTTGAGGATCGGCATCTCCCCGAGCAGCCCCAGCTCCCACAGCGTCTGGACGAGGTACCCGTATGCCAGCCCGCTGGTGGCGAACCCGATCGGGCGGCGCGCCCGCGTCGGGGCGGCGGGGTAGTCGATGCGGTTCAGCCCCAGCTCCCGCGCGGCGGCGACGGCCCGTTCGAACCGCGAGGCGTACTTCGCCTCCTGCCACCACGTCTTCGGCGGCAGCAGAACGTACTTGTCGAGGTCGATGCCCTTCGTCTCGAAGTCGACGGGGTTGTGGACGTTGACCTCGGGATACTGGTTCGGCCGGCACGTCACCGTCCCGCCCCCGTCGGCGAGGTTCGTGGGCATGATGAACCCGGCATACAGCTCCGAGCGGCGGGAGAGCTTGAGGGCGAGGTCGATGAAGTCCTTGACCTCCTGCTGGTTGGCGGGCTCGATGACGGGGATGAACAGGTGCCGGGAGATGAACCGGCTGTCGGCGGGGACCTGGGTGGAGTCGCTCCAGGGGTCGTCGCCGTAGATGACGACGGCCCCGCCGTTGGGGTCGGCGCCGGCGAGGCTGCCGAGGGCGAGCGCGTCGGCGGCGACGTGGACGCCCACCGACTTCATGCAGATGATCCCCCGGCACCCCGCCACCTGGCAGCCGTTGAGCATGGCGGCGGCGAGCGCCTCGTTGTTGTTGATGACTGCCCGGATGCCCTTCTCGACCAGGAGGTCCTTGACCAGGCTCATGGCGTCGAAGAAGCCGGCGATCGGGCTGCCCGGATATCCCCCGAGCAGGTGGACGCCGCCTTCCGCCTCCAACGCGCCCTTGAGCAGGAGCTCGCTGCCGATGAATATCTGAGGGCCGTCCTCAGTGAGAAATCTCGGGTCGACCTTCATTCCAACTATTTTAGCCCTCTTCGCGGAAACCGGCCCAACGATTTTCGTCCCGGCGCGACGTGCCCGAGGCGCTGCTGAGCCTCCTGCTGACCGTCATCGGCTTCTACTTCGGCTTCCGAAGCCGGACCGACCCCCGAAGCGACCGCATCTTCGAGGCCGCCCTCGAGAACCGCCAGCCGCTCGCCCTGCCCGCCGGCGGCATCCGGGCGTCGTGATCGGCTTCGTCGTCTCGGCGGCCGTGACGTTCGTCCAGGCGCGGCTCGACCGCGAACACCTCACGCTGCTCCCGTTCTTCATGATCCTGTTCGGGTTGATCGTCGGGCACATGTTTGCGCGGGCGTTCCGGAAGGTGGCCCGCCCGCGCCTGCGCGTTCTCGTCGGGCACGCCAAGGCCCTCGCAGTGCTGGCGGCGGCCGGGTTCGTGATGCTCCTGTGCCTCACGGGCCAGTGGCGCCGGGCCGGCGAGGTGCCCCTGACCGTGGCGTGCAGCCTCATCAGCTTCTACTACGGGGCCCGCTCGTAGCCGCCTCAGTGCTCGATCTCGCCGACGGCCCGCCGCTCCTCCTTCTTCGTGAGGCGCACGGCGATCCGCTGCCGCCGCTCCCCCGGGCGCCCGAAGTTCGTGAACACGTCCACCTGGCACGTCACCGCCCCCAGCATGGTCGGCGCGTCGGAGCCGAAGTAGTCCACCTCGATGCGATATACGCCGTGCATGGCCTTTCGAAGCAGGTACTCCTCGGGCCCGTAGCCGTCGGTGAAGTCCCGGCTGAGCAGCCCGCCGATGGTGCTGCTCGCGTGCTCGTAGAACACGTGCTCGCCGGATGGCTCGGTGACGTGCAGGTCCATGTCGGTCATGTCGGCGTCCCAG
This sequence comes from uncultured Planctomycetaceae bacterium, assembly GCA_964564965.1. Lineage (GTDB taxonomy): Bacteria > Planctomycetota > Phycisphaerae > SM23-33 > SM23-33 > CAZMDT01. The sequence continues at coordinate 12,232 of CAZMDT010000015.1, forward strand.
GTGAGCACGATGCGGATGTCACAGGCCAGCAGCCCGATGAGCCGTGGGTCGAGCGGAATGTCCTCGTCGGTCAGCCCGGCCGCCTCGGCGCGGGGGAGGATCGCGTTCGCCTCCATCAGGGCGATCAGCTCGATGGCCTCGAAGCGGTCCCACCGGCGCATGGCGACCTCGTTGAGCAGCCGCAGCGACCGCGCGTAGTCGGCGCGGATGCCCGCCTCGATCTTCTGCCGCGCGCCGCCCTTCAGCGTCGCCCGCCGGAGGTCGTCCTGCCTGTGGCCGGCCCGCTGCGCCAGCACCAGCGCCAGGTCGCGGTGGCTCTGCGGCTCCTCGCCGCGCAGCTTCAGGACCTCCTCGAAGGTCGCCACGGCGAGGTCCAGCTCGCCCTCCTGCGCCAGGCGGTGACCCAGCACCCGCAGCAGGGCGGGGTTGTTTAGCTCAAGCTCGGCCACGTTGCTCAGCACCTGCACGCCAAGGGCGCGCTGGTCGCGGGCAAAGAGGAAGTTCGCGCAGTCGAGGAAGAACGCCGGCGAGCGGGCGTAGGCGGCGCGGTGCTTCATGTAGACCTCGAAGGCCTCCTCCACCTTCGTCGCCTTCAGCGCGTCCAGGTACGGCGTCTTGGGGTCCCACGCCTTCAGGACGATGGCCGGCTGGGCCTCCCGCGGCTGCGCGGCCTCGCCGTCCGTGCCGCCTCGGCCACCGGCCGTCGTCCTCTCGGCGTCGCTTCTGCTCTCGAAGGCGGCTCTCTCCTCAGCCGGTGCGGCGTTCGCGTCCTCGCCCGCGTCCGTGCCTGCGGCCTCGGCGCCCCGCGTGACCCCCTCGCTGCCGATGACCGGGCGCAACGTCCCACCCAGCGTGATCCCCCGGGGGCCGCCGGGCTGCGTGGCGGGCGGGCGGTACCTGAAGTCCTTGGGATACTCGAACGTCTTGTTCCACCACCCCACGCGCTGCTGCCAGAGCTCGGCCACGCGCTCGATCTGCTTGCGCGTCGCCTCCTTCTGCTGGTTGGCGATGCTGTCCATCCGCCGGTCCCACTCCTGCCGCATCCCGGCAAGCTCCTTCGGCGGGCGGACGTGGTGCTCGACGTACTGCTCCAGCGTCTCCAGCACCAGCAGCGACGTGTGCGGGGTCACCAGCCCGTGCTCCTTCCCCAAGGCGATGATCGCCTCCCGGTTGCCCACCGGGTCCGTGGCCAGCTCGGCCAGACGCTTCTGCGCCCAGAAGCGGCGGAGCAGATCGCCCTCGACGGCCTGGCCGCGCGAGACGACGAAGCCCCGGCTGAGCAGGCGCTTGCCGCCGAAGCCCCGGGCGAGCTGGACTGTGACCTTCTCCACGGGCAGGCGCCCGATGACCACGAGCCGCCCGCGGATCGGCTCGCCCGGCGCGGGGTAGGTGTCAAGCGATTCGGCCCCATCCAGCCGGGCGCCGACGGCAACGAGCGCGTAGGGCGGCCGCCCGACCGCTGCCGCGGCGTCGGCGGGCGCCTCGCGAGCCAGGTCGAAGTACTGCCCGCCCGTCCGCCGGGCGAGCTTGCGGAGCAGGGCGTGGTTGGCTGTCGTCGAGCTGGAAATGGCGCACACCGGGGCGTCGAACTGCCCCGGCTCGGCGCCGCCGAAGGTGGAGACCCCGTCGGTGAACAGCAGGTACAGGTCGGGCGGCGCCTGCCCGGCGGACGGCGCCACGGCGGCCATCTGCGTCCCGCCGTCGTACCGCACGCGCTTCAGCCGCTCGATGAGCTTCGTCGGGTCGTAGCCCGACGCGTTGATCCGTTCGGGCTCCGCGGCCTTGTTGCGGAAGACCACCAGATCGACGGCGACGTTGGGGGTCTCTGACATCTGCCCCGGGCGCCAGCGATCAAACAGCGCTCGCAGGAGCTGGAGTTCCTTCTCGTGGTCGGCCTCGCCGCGTGAGCCGGAGGCGTCCCAGAACAACACGACGCGCGATGGAGAGGGCGGCTGCTCCAGACGCTCGGGCACGGGCGGGTGGTCGCTCAGGCAGAAGTAGAAACGCCCGTCGCTCGCCCTCTCCACCAGCACGCTCTGCTTCCTGGCCTGCGGCAGCGAGATGACGAGGTCCTTCGCCGGCTCCACGTCTTTCAGCGTCGTCTCGGCCACGAAGCCCGCGCCGCCCTTCGCGAACTCCAGCCCTTCCAGCTTGCCCTGCACGACCTTGGGCTGTGCGGGCGGGTTTACCACCTCGACGCGCAGGGAAAGCCGGGCGAGCTTCGGGCCGAAGGAGAGCGGCAACACGTAGGCCGAGCCGCCGCCTTGCTCGCCGACCTCGCTGACGTACTCGACGCGGACGGTGCGCGTGCCGCCGGCGGGGACGGGATAGACGCGCGTGCGGAAGCAGTTGGCCCCGGCCCATTCGGCGAGGCCGGGGTCGACGCCCTTGCGGACCTCCTTCTCGAAGACCTGGCGGGCGCGTTGCTTCTCGACGACGACGCCGTTGACGAGCTTGCCGTCGACGTCGATCGCGTAGCCGGTGACGGTGGCGTCCTCCGGCAGCGGAAACAGCAGCTCGCCGGCGAGCACGCGGTCGTGCGGGTTGCGGAAGACCATCGTCATCTTCGTGGCGGCCAGCGGGCCGTGGATCCGCACCTCCGCCTGCACGCTCGCCAGCACAAGCCCGCCGGCGGCGGGCGAGGCGCCGTTCATTCGGACCCTCGGCGCGGGCCCCGGCGTGGCGGGATCTCCGGCGGCGGCAGGCAGCAGCAGGCAGAACGCGCAGAGGGCCGCGGCGGCGCACTTGTTCATCCCGGGTTCCCCTTTCGCTTGTGGTTCGCGGGTCTCATCCCTGATGGTGCGGGCTGAGGCCCCATTGCAGCTTGTCGGCCAGCGTGGTGAAAAACCGGCGCCCCGGGTGCGGCACGATGAAGGCGCCGCGTTCGGCCCGGCGGACGACAACGGTGTCGCCGTCGCACAGGCCGCTGCTGATCTGCCCGTCGATGATGACGGCGGTGCCGGGGTTCACCCGCGTCGCCGTGATCCGGACCGGCACGTCGCTGCGGACCACGATCGGCCGCATCGACAATGTGTGCGGCGCGACCGGCGTGATGGCGAGGGCGTCGAGCGTGGGCTCGAGGATCGGCCCGCCGGCGGACATGGTGTAGCCCGTCGAACCGGACGGGGCCGCCACGACCAGCCCGTCGCCGAGGTAGCGGGCGATCCGGTCGTCGCCGCAGGCGACGTTGAGATCGATCATGCGGAACGGCTGGCCGGCGGAGATGGCGACGTCGTTGGCGGCCGGGGAACGCAGCTCGTGGTGCGCGCAGTCTGCCACGGCAACGTCGAGCATGAGCCGCTCGGTGGGCCTGATCTTGCCGGCGAGGATATCGTCGAGATGCTTCTGCATGTGCTCGACGCTGAACTCGGCGAGGAAGCCAAGCTTGCCCATGTTGACCCCCAGCAGCGGCACGCCGGTGCCCGCGAGCATCCGCGCCGCTGCCAGCAGCGTGCCGTCGCCGCCGAACGCCACGCACAGGTCGGCCCCCGCGCCGGCGGCCGGCAGCAGATCCCGCGCCGAGGCCACCGCCGCCACCTCGACGCGCTCGGCGAACCACGGGCGCAGGGCCTCGATCTGCTCGGCGACCCCGGGCTTCTGCATGTTGCCGACGATCAGGACGCGCTGAGGTGGCATGGGTGTATCCTACCGCGCCGCCCGCGCCTTCGGAAACCCCGGCGCCGCCTACGCCCCCCGCAACGCCGCGAGCCACCGCTTCAGCGTCGCGGCGTCGGCGAGGAACTGCTCGGGCGAGTCGTCGCGGACGAACTCCAGCAGGGCGAAGCGGTCGCCGGGAGCATCCGCCGCCCCCGCCAGGTAGGCCCGCCAGTCGTCCCCGCCGTCGGCGAGCGGCAGGCGCTCGCCCGTGTCGCGCCGCCAAGCGAACACGTGGACGTGCAGCAGGCGGGAAGCCACCCCGCGGAGGCCGGCAAGGCATTCGTCTCGGCCGGCGCCCCGAGGCGGCTGCCAGTAGACGTAGGCGTTGTCCCGGGCGACGTCCTCGAGCAGCCGAGCCGCCGAGGCGCTGGTATCGGTCAGCGTTCCGCCGTGGAACTCGAAGGCCAACCTGACGCCCGCCGCCGCCGCCAGCTCCGCCGCCCGTCGGGCGTCCTGCACCACGCCGCGCCGGTAGGCCTCGTCGGCGTCGGCGGAGCCGCGGCGCCCCGCCCACACGCGAACCGCCGGCGCCCCCAGCGCCCCGCACGTCGCCAGCACGCGCTCGAACGGCACCGGGTTCTGCTCGCCGGCGCGATAGTAGGAGCCGTAGGAGCTGACGCGCAGGGCGGCGTCCTCCGTCAGCCGGCGCACGCGGGCCGCCGCCGCGAGGTCGCCGTGAGGCACGTGCACGTCGCCGCCCCACTCGATGCCTTCCAGGGCCGCACGGACGGCGAGATCGACGATCTCGCGCGGGGCGAGCCGGCGGAACGTGATGGAGACCAACCCGGTGTGGAGCACGGCCAATCCGAACCCCGCGGCCTGCCGCCGGGGCAGGCGGCGGCTGGCGCTACTTGAGCGTTCCCGTCTCACCGCGCGAGCCGAGGTACACCTGCGCGCCGGGGGCGATGCTCAGGCTGCGGTCCACTCGCTCGGCGAGCGCCTCGGCGCTGTCGGCGTACAGCGGCGAGATTTCGATGGCGGCGGCCACCTGCCCGTCGGCATCCCGCGGCACGGCCACCCCGGCCGCCTCCAGCCACGTCGCCGCGCGGCGCACCTGGTCGTGCAGGCTGCTGGTGAGGCTGTCTTCGCCCTCGGCGTTCTTGATGGGGGAGAACTCCTCGCTGCGGACGGTCTCCAGAATCACGGTCTCCCGCGCGAGGGGCATCGCGTCGAAGACGAACGTCTCGAGCTTGACGGCATTGGGCTCCTCGGGCCTGACGGGCTTGCCGTCGGCGTCCACGCAGGAAACCTTCTTGTCCGCGCGGTGCCAGGGCAGCCCGCCGCCCCCGCCCGCCGTCAGGCGCTCCACGAACGACCGCGACAGCACGTGAATCGCGATGCTTCCGGCGCTGAACCGCAGGCGCCCGTCCTCCCGCGTCGCCCGCACCAGCTCCTCCGGCATGTCGGAGTACTCGATGACCGTCACCTTCCCCTCCACCACGCAGAAATTGCCCAGCTTCTCCATCGGGTCGCGCTTGGGCAGGCACTTGGCGCTCATCTCCGCCCCGCGCCCCGCGTGCAGGCCGATGAACGTCGGGTCGATCGCGCGCACCAGCGGGTTGTCCACCTGGAAGTAGCTGATGTACTCCACGCCGCGCCGGGCCATGTCCGCCAGCGCGCCGCTGTCGCGCATGGCCGCCAGGCATCCCCCGTGCCCGTTGGGGCTCAGCGCCAGCCGGCCGGGGTCCGCCAGCAGCAGCCTGCCGTCGAACCCGATGGCCGGCATCGTGCCCTGGACGAGGAAGAACACCTCGTCGGGGTCCAGCCCGAAGTGTTTGTGCTGGCGGAAGAACGCCCGCGTCGCCACGTCGTTGTCGGGGGAGGTCATCACATACCAGGGAATGGCGTGTCCGGCGCGGTGCCCGGCCGCCATGATCTGCTCGCCAAGCACCTGGAACAGCGGCTTGTGCGCCACGGCGGTCGCCTCGAGGCAGCCCTTGGGGCCCTCATACCCCAGGCGCGTTCCCTGCCCGCCGGCCACCACGAATGCCGCCACCTTCCCCTCCGCGGCCAGCGCCAGCCCGCGCTCCTTGGCGGCCGCCAGCTCCGCGGCCTCCCGCTCGGCCGTCGGGCGCCAGGGAATGATCTCCGGCGGCTCGATGTGTTCGGGCAAGGCGATGTCGGGCTGCCGCCTGACGTAGCGGTCGATCAGCCCCGCCAGCTCATCGAAGTCGATGGCGGCGAGCTGCTCGAGCAAGGTCTCCTGCTGGGGCGGCGCCAGTCGGTCGTAGTGGGCCAGCAGGTGCGATTGTTCGTGTTTTTCCAGGACTTTGCGGATCGTGTTCAGCTCGGCCATCAGCGGCTCCAGGGCTGCTTCCGTTGGCGTGCGGGCGGCGTTTTCGCGGACGGGAGATTATGCTGTGGGGCGGCGGCGTTGTGCAACGATAAACCCGGCGGCCGCCCCGGGGGCCGGGGGACGAAATTTTCTCTGCGAGCCTATTGACTTGCGGATTGGCCAATCAGTAGAATTACTGATGGATGCGGTGGCCCATTTAGGACGAGCGGTCTGAACGCACTGATAAGCTAGTCTCGCCTTAGACGTTAACACCTATCCTAAACTCGCCGCCGCAGCCAGGCCTTGTGAAAGGCACCGAGGACCGGCTGCCATTCCTTGGCCCCATAGCACCTGCGCGTGCAGGCGACGGATCGCCCCGTAGCCGGGGCTACGTTTGTGCGCCTCGCCGCCAGGCCTTGCGAACAAGCTCGGGCGAGCGGCGCCCGGGATAACAGGTTCTACCGAGACAGGTTGGGAAACCTGTCGAGTCAGGCAACGCCTTTCTGACACGGCTGGCTTTGAGGAAGGCCTAATCTCTATGTTCTTCCCCAACCGTGTCCGAGAAACGCCCTGGCGCAATCATCGGCGGGGGGAAGGAGATTGGGTATGAGACGTACCAAGGGATTCACCCTGATCGAGCTGTTGGTGGTCATCGCAATCATCGCATTGCTGGTGACCATCCTGATGCCGAGCCTGAACAGGGCCCGGGAGCTTGCCCGGCGGACGATCTGCAAGACCCGCCTCGGCAGCCTCGGCCGCGGGTTCAACATCTATTCCAGCGAGGCTGATAGCCAGTGGCCGTTCAACGGACCGACTGACGGCACCAAGGCCTATAGCATCAACAACCTCGCGCTGTTCATGGACAAGACGAAGCAGCCGGCCAAGATGTTCGTGTGCCCCAGCGTCTCCGGAGACGCGCTCACCGGCCTGGACCTCGTTCCGGTGGACGATGACGACGACGGCGTCTACACGGGCAACGACACCATCAGCTACGCCTATCAGGCCATCCTGAACGGCCCGAAGAACGGCGTGGATGACGGCGCGGAAGGCGGGCTCGGCGTCATGGCCGACCGGCCCGCCAGCACCCTTGTCGACGGCACCGACGAAGACAAGGTCAGCGACAACCACCAGAACGAGATCAATAACGTCCTCTTCAAGGACAGCCACGTCGCTGACGGTGCCGTGAACAACCTCGGGCTGACCAAGGACGTCGGCGGGACGGACAAGACGGATAACATCTACACCGCCTCCGGCGATAGCGTCGAGGTCGCCCAGGATGCCGACGGCTCGGTGGTCGACCACCTGAACGCCGCCCACAACATGGAGACCGACACCTTCGTCGTCGTGACGAGAGTCGACGAGTGACGCGAAGCGCCGAGCCATGATCGGCCCAGCAGCTTGATTGCAGGGCGGGCCCATTGCAGGGCCCGCCCTGTTTTTTGCGCCCGCGGCGATTCGGGGTCCTGCGGGAGGGGCAGAATACGATTGTGGCGCTTGCCGGCTTTGTGGTGAAATGTCGTGTGGCACGGGCGCGGCCGAGGCGGCGCCCGGCGACGTTTGAGGTGGCGCTTTGGAACTGAGCATCACGCTTGAGGATCCCCAGAAGGCGGGGGTGCTGTTCGGGCCGACGGACCGCCACCTGAAGATGATCCGCGACGGGCTGGGCGTTCAGGTGTTCGCACGGAAGGGCCAGGTTCGCTTGACCGGCGCGGCGAAGAACGTTTCGCGCGCGGCGGCGGTGATCGAGAAGCTTCAGCGGGCGGTGCGCCACAACCGCCCGATCGGCCCGGACGCCGTTGCGGAGGCCATCAGCGAGGCCGCCGCCGAGGCCGACAAGCACGGCTCCGAGGTGCTGGACGTCTACGTAGCCGGGCAGATGGTCCGGCCCAAGACGCCGGGCCAGAAGCGCTACGTGGAGGCGATGCGGGGGAAGGACCTGGTCTTCTGCACGGGTCCGGCGGGCACGGGCAAGACGTACCTCGCCGTGGCCGTCGCCGTCCACATGCTCAAGCACCAGCAGGCGAAGCGCCTGGTCCTCGTCCGGCCCGCCGTGGAGGCCGGCGAGAAGCTCGGCTTTCTTCCCGGCGACATGCAGGCGAAGGTCAATCCCTACCTCCGCCCGCTGTTCGACGCCCTTCACGATATGATGGAGTACGACCAGATTCGCCGCTTCATGGTCAACGACCTCATCGAGGTCATCCCGCTGGCGTTCATGCGGGGACGGACGCTGAACGATTCGGTCATCATCCTGGACGAGGCGCAGAACACGACGGCGGCACAGATGCTGATGTTCCTGACGCGCATGGGCCACGGCGCCAAGATGATCGTCACCGGCGACGACAGCCAGATCGACCTGGACGATCCCGCCGCCAGCGGCCTGCTCGACGCCCACCGCCGCCTGGCGGGCATCAAGGGGCTCGCGTTCATCCGCCTCGACCGCAACGACATCGTCCGCCACCGCCTGGTGCAGAGCATCGTGCAGGCTTACGCCCGGAACGGACAGGACCGGGCAGCCGGGGAGGCGTGAAGCCGTGAACGCGTGGACCCGTGAACTCCTGGACTCGTTGAGTCGTCGGTTGGCCCGGTCAGCAGCATGTGGCCATTGAAGAAGAAAGTCCGGCAGCGCCGCCTGGAGCTGCGCAAGAGCATGCCGCCCTCACAGCCGCCGCTGTGGCGGCGGTTTCGTGACGCGGGCGGCCCGGCAGGGGTGCTCATCGTCGCGGGCTTCTACGTGGCGGTGCTGCTGATGAACATCTGGCCGGCGGACCCGCTGCCATACCGGCTGGGGCAATACCTCCCGCGTGACATCCTCGCCCGCGTGAGCTTCCAGATCCCGGCGAAGCAGCAGCTTCCCGCGGAGCCGCCCGACGGCACCGGGGCCACAGCGGTAAGCCTCAAGCTCAACCGCACGCTGCTCGACCGCCTCGAGCAGGACCTGAAGGCCATTCCCGGCCGGCTGGCCACCGCCGAGGCGCGCGGCGCCACCCAGCCGGCGACCGGCCCCGCCACGCAGCCCGCCGCCGGCGCCGACGCGGCCGAGGCGCTGAAGCGCCTCCTCGGCCCGGACACCCCCGCCCAGTACGCCGAGCGCGTGGAACGCCTCGCCGCCGACCTCGGCCGCCTGTGCGTCGTCCCCGCCGACCTGGCGCGCCAGCAGCGCGGGCGCAAGTCCCGCATCGTCCTGCTGTACGGCGAGGCCGAGCACCCGACGGCCGTGCCCGTGGCCGACATGCTCTTCGCCGACGCCGACGGCGGGGCCGAAAGCTCCCGCCTGCGGCGACGGCTGGCCGGCCTGGCCGAGCCCTTCGCCGCGCCCATCGGGCGGGAGGTCCGCAAGTATCTGGAGCAGACGCTCCTCAAGGACCGCCAGCCGCTGTACGTATTTGATCGCGAGCGTACGGAGGCCGACCTGGCGGCGGCCCGCCGCCCCGCCGAGCCGAGCCTGCCCGTCGTGAAGGAGCGCGGCATGGTGCTCGTCCAGGCCAGCCGCCGCGCGCGCGCCGACGGCACCACGTTCATCGCCGGCCTGAGCGCCGCGGAGCTGGAGTTGCTGGAGCTGGAGCACCAGGCCCTCCGCCGGGCGGAGCGCGAGTCGCATCCGTACCGGTTGTGGGCGCGGGTGGCCGGCAAGGCGGTCGTGCTGCTCGCCATCGTGCTCGTGCTGTGCCTCTACATCGCGCGGTACGAGGCGTCCATCGTCGCCAGCCCCAGCCGCGGGCTGACCGTGGCGGCGACGATGCTGCTGATGCTGGGCTGGGTCAAGGCCGTCAGCATCGCCCAGTGGAACCCGTACCTGTCCGTGCTGGCGGTAACGATGGGGACGATGGTGATGGCCATCGCCTACGACCAGCGGTTCGCGTTGTCGCTGGGGGCGTTTCTGGCCGTGCTGGCGGGGATTCAGCTTGGCGGGGGGCTGCCCGTGCTGATCGTGTTCATGACCGCGGTGGCGGCGGCGGTGTTCCCGCTCCGTGAGATTCGCACGCGGATCCGGCTCGTGGAGGTCTCCTCCGCGACGGCGGGCTTGGTGTTTGCGATGGTCTGGGCGCAGG
>CAZMDT010000016.1:0-21056 GCA_964564965.1 uncultured Planctomycetaceae bacterium
CGACCCATGGGACGACGCGTGAACCGCCTTGCCATCGCGACCGCAATCCTCGCGGCAGCCGCGAGCGCCGGCGTTGGCATCGCCGCTGAAGACGAGCCCATCATCGACCCGTCGAGGCCGGAGACCTTCAAGCAGGAGATGGTCAAAGGCGCCACGGCCGAGCTGGTGGCGGGCGCCGACGGCAAGAAAGTGCTGAAGGTGACCTGCCCGGCGGGCGGGGGGTATCCCGGCGTGACGCTGACGCCGGCGAAGGGGTCGTGGGATTTCTCGTCGGGCTCCTACGCGGTGGCGCGCGTCCATAACGCCGGACAGGCCTCCGTGCGCATTCACATGCGGGTGGACAACGCGGGCAACTGGCGCCAGAGCCCGTGGAGCGTGGGGGCGGGCGTCGGTCCCGCCGGCGAGACGAAGGAGGTCAAGATCCGCTTCGGGTACTCGTACAACGGCGAGGCCTTCGCGCTCGATCCGTCGAAGATCATTCGCCTCCTGCTGTTCGTGCAGAACCCGAAGCAGGAGTGCGTCTTCGAGGTACAGGCGATCGGCGCCGCCGGCGAGCCGTCGAAGCCCACCACGAAGCCGGCGGCTGCGGCGAAGGCGGAGCCGGTCAAGCTGGCGGCGGAGCCGAAGGCAATCATCGACCTGTCGAAGCCGGAGACCTTCAAGCAGGAGATGGTCAAGGGCGCCACGGCCGAGATCACCACGAGCGCTGACGGCAAGAAGGCCCTGAGCGTGACGTGCCCGGGCGAGGGGGGCTATCCGGGCGTGACGCTGACGCCGGCGAAGGGGACGTGGGACCTGTCGGGCTACACGCACGCGGTGGCGACGGTGCACAACCCCAATGACCACGGGATCCGTCTTCACATGCGGGTGGACAACGCGGGCGACTGGCACCAGAGCCCGTGGAGCGTGGGGGCGGGCACCATTCCCGCGGGCGGGACCGGACAGGTCAAGATCCGCTTCGGATACTCCTACAACAACCAGGCGTTCGCGCTCGATCCCTCGAAGGTGGTGCGCATCCTGGTTTTCGTGCAGAATCCGAAGAACGAGGTGAAGTTCGTCATAACGGGCCTTCAGGCCGTGGCGGAGGGCGCCGCCGCCCCGGCGACGCGCCCGACGGTCAAGCCGGTGCCGAAGTCCGCCGCCGACGTCAGCGGGACCATGAAGGCGCCCGACAAGCCGCCGATCCCGGGCAACTGGACGGCGACGTTCGAGGACAACTTCGACGGCACGATCCTCGACAGCACGAAGTGGAAGGTCGCCCAGCACTGGGGCGGCATCAACGGGGGCGCGCAGCCGCACCAGGACAACATGGCGGTCGACAAGGGCGTGCTCTGGCTGACGTGGGACATGAAGGACAAGCCGTTCACCTTCGGCGGCAAGAAGGACCGCCGGTACGGCACCGGCGAGGTCACCACGTTCAAGCGGTTCCACCAGAAGTACGGCTACTGGGAGTGCCGGCTGAAGTACGACGTGCAGCGGACGTGCTGGCCGGCGTTCTGGCTCTTCCCGGCGAACCACCCCACGGACAAGGTCGACGAGATGCGGTGGGGCTACGTGAAGTTCGACCTCGCCGACGCGCCCAAGACGGCCAGGAAGGCCACGCTGCACCTGAAGGTGAAGGCCGCCCCGGAGGGCTACTGGTTCGACGTGTATCGCTGCCTCGATGATTCCTGGAGCGAGGCCACTCTCACCTGGAACAACAGGCCGAAGTTCGATGCCGTCTTCCTCGACCACGTCAACCCCGCGCCCGCAGCGGGCAGTTGGGTGGAGGTGGACGTCACGAAGTTCGTCAACCAGGAGCTGGCGGGAGACCGCAAGGCGACGTTCGTGCTCGCCGACGTGCTCCAGCAGAAGATGGACGTGGCGTTCGACAGCTCGGAGGCGGACGAGGCCGACCGGCCTTACCTGTCCATCGACGGCAAGAAGGTGCCCGCGGCTGAAGACAGCACCGTCTACGCCGCGAAGCCCGACGCGAACTTCGGCAACGAGAAGGTCATCGCCATCGCGGACTACTACGGCTACATCTGCTCGACGAACGGGGGCGGCATGGAGATCGACATCTACGAGTCGCTGGGCATCTGGGGCCCGGGCAAGTTGAGCCACGCCGTGCACTGGGACGGCTACGGCGACGATCACAAGAGCACGGGGCACCGCGTAACCGACCTGAAGGGCCTCGACCAGACCACCTGGACGACGCTGGGCCTGTACTGGGAGGAGGGGAAGCTGGAGTTCTACGTCAACGGCACGAAGACGTGGACCTACGCGAGCGATCGCGTCTGCTCCGTGCCGGAGTTCATCATCCTGTCCGCCCAGACCGGCGGCTGGGACCGCAACGCCACCGAGCGAGAGACGGTCTTCGAGCCGTCGCTGCCCAGGCACATGTACGTGGACTACGTGAAGGTCTGGTCCGGCAAGAAGGCCGAGTAGGCCAGAGCGCGGGAGCGAATGCGGAGCACCATGGACCATCGAAGGACTCGCGGCGGAACCTGTCGGCAGGTGGTGCTCCTTCTGCTGCTTGTGGCGGGCGGGCCCTCGGCGACGGCCCCGGGCGCTGAGCCCTCCACACGGCCGGCGGAGGCCCGGCACCTCATCCCGGCGGACAAGAAGCTGTCGCCGGAGTGGCTTGCCGGCCTTTCCGAAGGCCGGCAAAGGCAGGCGTGGAGCGGAAAGGACGCGGCAACGATCGGCATGCCCGTGGGGGGCATCGCCGCCGGGCAGCTCTATCTCCGTGGCGACGGCACGCTGGGGGCCTGGAAGATCTTCAACACGGACGTATTCACGGGATTCGGCCAGGACTGCTACAAGACCGAAGTTCCCGAATCACCTGTGGAGTCGGGCTTCGCGGTTGTCGTGGAGGCCGGCGGCACGACGTCGGTCCGGCCGTTGAGCCGCGAGGGCTTCCCGTCCTGCGAGTTCCTGGGCGAGTACCCGGTGGGCCTGGTCCGATACGCCGACAAGGGCTGCCCGGTGCGGGTCGAGATGGAGGCGTTCTCGCCGTTCATCCCGCTCGATGCCCGCGACTCCTCGCTGCCCGCCACGCTCTTTCACGTCACCGTGGAGAACACCTCGGACAAGCCTGTGGCGGCCAGCCTGCTGGGCTGGCTCGAGAATGCCGTCTGCCGGGGGGAGGCCATCAACCTCGGCGCCATCGGCTGGCGCGAGCAGACGATGTGCCGCGATCCCGAAACCGAGTTCGCAGCGAATCGCCGCAGCCGGATCGTCACGGAACGCGGCCGGACGATGCTCGTCCACGGCATCGAACCGGCCCGCCCGCATCCGGACCGCCCGCCCATCCTCTTCGAGGACTTCGAGCGCGAGGATTACGGCAAGTGGAAGGTCGAGGGCAAGGCCTTCGGCCAGGGCCCGACGAAGGGAGCCGTCCTCTGGCAGCGCAAGCTCGACGGCTGGGTCGGTCAGCGCCTGGCCAACTCCTTCCTCGTGGTCCACGATGAGAACGGCCAGGTGGACCGCGAGGCGAGCCTCGGCGGACGCGCCACCGGCAGCCTGACCTCGCCCGAGTTCCAGATCGAACGCGACTACATCACCTTCTACATCGGCAAGGGCGACCAGGCGGGCAAGACCTGCATCAACCTCCTGATCGATGGGAAGGTCGTGCGAAGCTCCACCGGCAGCGCGAATGGCAAATGGAACCTTCTCAAGGATTCGCTGCTGTGGAACTTCTGGGACGTGCGGGAGCTGACGGGGAAGACCGCGCGTATTCAGATCCTCGATGCCGCCGAGAAGGGCGAGCACTCCAACCAGCGATCGGAAGTCTGCGTCGATCACATCATCTTCTGCGACATCGGCGGCCTGCGGGGCGCCGGCACCATGGTACTGGCCCTGGACGGCCCGCCCGCTGATGCCGCACCGCTGCTGAAAGCCGCGGAGGCTCTGCCGAAGGACCTCCACGCCGAAACGAACGCGGCCTATCCGGCGAAGGAGCGCCGATGCGGCACGGTGGCCTCAGAGGGCGTGCGCCTCGCGCCCGGCGAGAAACACACCTTCACGTTCGCGCTGTCGTGGTTCTTCCCGAATCACCGCGACGGGCGCCACTACGCGAATCGCTTCCACAGCGCGGAGCAGGTGGCGGCCTACGTGCTCGACAACCACGACCGCCTGGCCGGCGGGACCCGGCTGTGGCACAAGACGTTTTACGAAGACAGCACGCTGCCGCGCTGGCTGCTGTTCCGCCTGCACGCGCCGGTGGCCAACCTGGCGACCGGCACGGTGCTGTGGTGGGGCAACGGGCGCGTCTGGGGCTGGGAGGGCGTCGGCTGCTGCGGCGGCACGTGCACCCACGTCTACAACTACGCCCAGGCCCACGCCTGCCTGTTCCCGGAGCTGGCCCGGACCGTCCGCCAGATGCAGGACTTCGGCGCGGGGTTCCACGAGGACAGCGGGCTGGTGGGTTTCCGCTCCGGCGGAGCCTACGCGGCGGACGGGCAGTGCGGGACGGTGCTGAAGGCCTACCGCGAGCACCGGATGTCGGCCGACAGCAGCTTCCTGAAGCGCAACTGGGCCCACATCAGGAAGGCGCTCGCCTACGCCATCGAGCAGGACGGCAACGACGACGGGCTGATCGAGAACCGGCAGCACAACACGTACGACGTCGATTTCTACGGCGCGAACACGTTCGTGGGCTCCCTCTACCTTGCCGCGCTGCGGGCGGGCGAGGAGATGGCCACGGAAATGGACGACCGGGAGTTCGCGGCCCGATGCCGCAAGCTCTATGAGAGCGGGCGGCGCCTGACGATGGCCCAGCTCTGGAACGGGGAGTATTTCGTCCAGAAGGTGGACCTCGGGAAGTACGAGAGGCACCAATACGCCGAGGGATGCCTGGCCGACCAGCTCTTCGGGCAGGGCTGGGCGCATCTGCTGGGCCTCGGGCACCTCTACCCCAAGCAGGCCGTGCGGAAGGCGTATGAATCGATCTGGAAGTACAACTGGGCGCCCAGCGTGGAGCCCTACAACAAGGTTCATCGCCCCGGGCGGGTGTTCGCGCGCGGCAGCGATGCGGGCCTGTTCACCTGCACCTGGCCCCAGACGCCGTATCTCGAAGGCGGCGTCAGCTACAAGAACGAGGTGTGGACGGGCATCGAGTACGAGGTGGCCGGTGGGATGATATGGGAAGGCATGGTCGAGGAAGGTCTGGCGATCTGCCGGGGCGTTCACGAGCGCTACCATCCCAGCCGCCATAACCCGTTCAACGAAGTGGAGTGCGGCGATCACTACGCACGCGCCCTGGCAAGCTGGGGCGTGTACCACGCGCTGCTGGGGTACGAATACGACGGTCCGAGCCGGCATATCGGCTTCGCGCCGAGGCTCTCGCCGGGGGATTTTGCCGCGGCTTTCACAGCCGCTGAAGGCTGGGGATTGTTCCGGCAGACCCGGCGCGATGGAAAGCAGATGGACGCTATCCAGATCAGGTACGGCAAGCTGCCGGTCAGGACGGTTGCGCTGGATGTGCCCGAGGGGGCCGCGGCCGGGGAAGTCGAAGCCGCCGTCGACGGGAAGCCCGTCCGCGTCAGTGCGCAGCGCCAGGGAAACCGCCTGCTGCTGACGCTTGAGCCGGTCACATTGACCGAGAACCAGAGCTTGCGCATCGCCGTCAAGTAGAGCCGATCGCGGCCGGCTTGGGGGCGCGCCCGTGCCGGCATCGCGAGTGATCGCCGGCCCGCTGAGATGGAAGGAGACGTCCGATGAGCCGCCGGGCCGCGGAGGAAGTCCCCGACGCGGGGCCACCCCACGAAGCGGCGGACAGGAGATTGCCCATGGAACGGCGTGCTGTTCGTCTTGCCGCGATGGCCGCGATTCTCGCGGCCGCCGGAAGCTCGGGCGTTGCCGGCGCCGCCGAGCCCGCCCACGCCGAGGCCGGGGAGCAGTCCCGGCAGCAGGAGCGGCAGAAGGAGCTCGCCGCGCGCAGGGCGGACATGGCCGGGCAGTTGCGCAGGCTGCGGGAGCTCCGCGTGCCCGACAACATCGGGGAGATCCGCGCGAAGATCAAAGAGATCGCGGAGCGGAACAAGGGCCGGACGGGCGAGGGCTTCATGTTCCGGCCCCGTGAAGAGGACACCGTCAACGTCGTCGAAAACCGCATGTTCTCGGACGAGCCCAGCGCGTTCGATTGCCTTACGGTGTTCAGCCGGAAGCTGCAGGAGCGCGGGATCGATCTGATCGTCGTCCCCGTGCCCAACAACCAGATGGTCTACTCCATGCGGCTGTTCAAGGACCTCACGCCCCGGCACACCGTCTGGCCGGCGTACGTTGAGGGGATGATCAAGCTGCTGGACAACGACGTCGAGGTCCTGGATCTGAGCGAGCCCTTCAGGGCATACGAGGGGAAGGGCTACGTCAAGCACCCGTTCGATCATCACTGGGGCTCGGCGGGCCGGCAGTTGGCCGCCAGGCTGCTGGCGGAGCGGTTGCAGCGCTACGGGTTCGTCCGCGAGGCCGCGCCACAGCGCAGTCGCTTCACCACGGAGACGGGCACGCATTGGCCCCCGACCAGCCTGGTCGACCAGAACAAGCTCACCGAAGCCGAGAAGAAGCAACTGCGGCTGCCGGCGGACGAAGAAGTGGTGAGGGTCAGATACACGGGGGGCCAACCGGACGGGAACTCGCCGATCCTTGTCATCGGCGACAGCAACGTGATTGATCGCACGGACAGCGTGCCGGGGGATTCCGGAGTGGACCGTCTCTTGTCGAGGGAGATCGGCATCGTCGTCGAGACACGCGGCCAGCACGCCGGCGCGAGAACACAGGCCTACAGGTACTCGAGCCTCTATGCGAAGCTGACTCCCCAGCCGCGTGTGATCATTTACTGCATGTGTGTCGGTGCGATGGGCAACGGCAAGTGGCCCCTGGAAACCACCAAGGGCATGAAGCCACCGGACATCGACGTCTACGCGACCGTCACCAAGGCCCCGAAGCTGCCCGATCCGAAGACCGCCACGTACAAAGACGCCCTGATGATGAGCGAATGCGAAGTCCAGGAAGGCATGGAGAAGGGCAAAGCCATCCTCGTGGTGCAGTGGGTCATGAAGGACCGCAAGCTGGTGCCGGCCCCCATCAGCAAGGTCGGCAGCAAGCCGGGGCTGGTGCTCACGTCGTGGGAGGATGCCGTGGCGGCCGAGCCCCGACTGGGTGAAGTGATGATGCTGAACGAGTCGGACAAGCTGGATGCCCCGACGTATTGGGTGGCCAAGTGCAACGGCACCTACGCGAAGCGGGACGGGAACTGGACGAGCACCTCGACGTGGAACGGCGAGGCGGTGCCCGACCCCGCAACCACGAATGAGACGATTGATCTCGATGACGCGAACGCCGGCCATACCGTCACCTTTGATCCGGCGACGAACGACCCCTCCGGCCCGCAGGTCTACGACTACACCGTGGAGCATCATCTCAAGCGTTCCACGCTGAATGTCAGGAGCGGCACGCTCAAGGCCAGCAGGGCTGTGAGCAGCTTCGGGGGCAGGCTGAACATCTCAGGCGGCACCTACTCCGTGCGCGAGGTGTTCAACTGCCGGGCGGCAGTGCACATCTCCGGGGGAACGTTCGAGGTCGCCGGCGCGACGGATTTCTGGGACGCGACGAACACGCAGTCGGACGGGCTTCTGAAGGTGGGCGCCCTCAAATGGAGAAAGCCGTCCGGGCGCTCCAAGGGCTACCAGCTCAGTGGCGGCGAGGTCCGGGTGACCGCGGGCACCCTCAAGTTCTTCCCCGACCACCCGAAGTACCCCAACCACTTCAAGTTCATGGCCGACAGCACGGGCGTGCTGAAGATCAGGACGACCAAGGATCCGAAGAGCTTCTACGCGGCCATGCTCGGCAAGGAGATCGTCCGGGAAGATCCCAACGACGATTGGGTGTACGGCCGGGAGACGATCGACGGCGATACCTACGCGACGCTGGCGGTCAAAGCGTCGAAGCAGGCCAAGTAGGAAGCAGCGACTCATCCCCGGAGGCCCTTGGGCCGGACGCGCCTGTCCCCTTGTCCGGCGGGCGGGCCGCGCCCGCCGCCTAGCCGCGCGGGAAGCGCGACGACCCGCCCGCGGCCCCCGGCCACGCCGCCGTCGCCTGCGCCAGCAGCTCGCGCACCTTGGGGGCCGCCTGCTCCACGAACAGCTCCGCCAGCTCCTCGCCGAGCCCGGGGGCGGACTCAC
Source organism: uncultured Planctomycetaceae bacterium (assembly GCA_964564965.1). Taxonomy (GTDB): domain Bacteria; phylum Planctomycetota; class Phycisphaerae; order SM23-33; family SM23-33; genus CAZMDT01. Next base: position 8,166 of record CAZMDT010000016.1, read on the forward strand.
CGGCGTCGGCGCCGCAGCCGTCACGGCGGAAGTCGGGGCCGCCATCGGGCAGCAGCGACAGGTCCACCAGGTCGGGGCGGAAGTGCATCATCAGCGACGTCTCGTGCTTTCCGCCGTGGTCACCGCTCTTGAGGCCGACCCACGAGCCGGGCTCGTAGTCCGCCATGGCCAGCACCTTCGGGTAGCAGTGCCTGTCCGTGAAGTCGGCCACGGCGGCCCGGACGGCCTCCACGTGCTTCGGCCCGTAGTGGCCCATGATGAGCACGACGACGCGGAAGCCCTCCTCGTAGAGGTTCTCCAGGTGCTCGTGGACGTACCGTCGGACCAGGTCCTTGCTGAACTCCAGCGTGTGCCGGAAGCCCCGCCAGGGCTTCATCGTCTGGTAGCCGCAGTAGACGGGCGGCAGCACGACGCCCCCGGTGGCCTCGCACAGCGCCAGGGCCAGGTGATGCGCCTTCAGCGCGTCGAGCCCCACGGGGTTGTGCGGCCCATGCCACTCGTGGGCGCCCCACGCGAGGTACGCGATGGGGCACTCCGCCAGAACGCGGTCGATCTCGCCGGGGGTCATCTCCTCGTATTTCATGCTCGCCTCTCCCACGGCCGAAGGCGCCGTTGATGGCCGTCACGCTACGTGGTCGCGGGCGTACCGTCCTTCGGCGCCGGCTCCCGGCGCACCACGTTCACGACGGCCCCGGCCCGCATCGCGCGGTCCGCGCAGAAGCCGATCAGGTGCCCGTCGATGGAATCCTCAATGCCGGTCGTCGAGGCCGACGCCGGCTCGCCCCTCAGGTACCGCAGCGAGTCGGCCACCAGCGCCATGTCGCCGCCGGCGTGCCCGCCGCGGGCGCCCGTCATGTCCCCGCGGACCTTCAGATCGACGACCTCCTCGCGGCAGTCCCCATCCGGCCCGGGGGCAATCCGCCGGACCACGAAACGGCTCTCCTCCAGCCGCCCCTCGATCTCGCCTTCCGTGCCGATCAGGTGAATGGCGCGCGAGGCCTTCGCCACCCCGCCGGTCATGCTCAACGTGGCCGTGCAGCCGTCCTCGAACTCGATCAGGACGCTCTGGTGGTCCACGACGTCCATGTTCATCTTCCACACGCAGCGGCCGTAGTCGCTCGCGGTGAGCAGCTCGAGGCGGTCCTCCTCCGTGGGGCGCTCGAGGTGCTCGAGGTCGCTCCAGACGTAGAAGGCCCACCGGCCCGGGCGGTCGAGATGGTGCTTGCGGGCGGAGTAGATGCAGTCCGGCTCGACGGGGCAATCCACGAGGCAGCGGGTTCCCGCCCCCGCCGGGGCGTTCTCCGGGCGGAACTGGAAGTTGCTGCCGAAACTCGCGACGCGGACGGGATGGACGCCGCCCTTGAACCACGTGATCAGGTCCAGGTCGTGGCAGCTCTTGGCCATCAGCATCGCCGAGCCGCAGTAGCTTCGGTTCCGCCACTTGCCGCGGACGAACGCCACCGCCATGTGATGGAACGCAACGTGCTCGGCGGCCTGGATGTTGAGGACGTCGCCGATGGCGCCGCGGCCGAGCTGCTCGCGGATGGCGGCGTAGAACGGCGCGTGCCGGAGCACGTGGCAGATGACGACCTTGCGCCCGGTGCGCCGAGCCGCCTCGACGAGCCGCCACATCTCGTCCTCGCCGGTGGCGAACGGCTTCTCCAACAGCACGTCGTAGCCGCGCTCCAGCAGCGGCAGCGTCGTGGGCACGTGGTGGCGGTCCATCGTGCCGTTGATGATGAAGTCCGCCCGCCGCGGGCGCTCGGCGAGTTCCTCAGCGGAGCGGAAGCAGGCGTCCGGGGCCAGGGCGAAGCGTTCGGCCGTCCGCTTCCGCCGCCCATCGTCCGGCTCCGCCACGCCGACGATTGCCAGCTCCTCCGGGTGGGCCTCGGCGTAGGAGGCGTAGAACACGCCGCGATGCCCGGCCCCCACGATGATGGCGGTCAGCTTCTTCATGCGTCGCGGTCCTAGAACGTCGGCCCGGGCAGGTACACCTCGCCGGCCGGCCAGGGCACCCCCGACAGTTCCCGCACCATCACGGTGACGCGCTCTCTGTCGCCCGGGGTGTGGGGTTTCTCGGAGTCGTGCCAGACGTTGGCCTTCTGCACGTAGCCGCTGGAGCCGTACACCTTCGGGTTGCCGAACAGGACGGCGAAGTCGAAGCCCTCGCCCGCGAGGTAGCCGTGGGCGGCCGCCAGCATGTGCTTTACGGACCCCCGGCCTCGGCAGTCCGGATGGACGCACACCTCGGCGATTCCGCCAATGCTGTACGCCCTGCCGCCGGCCTGCACGTGCTTTTCATGCACGCCGAGGTGGGCCACGATGGCGCCGTCCTCGTCGCGGATCACCCAGTGGTGCGGATACGGCTCCTTGGCGTAGCGGCGATGCCGGAACATGGCGTCCTTCGCCTTCGTGAAGCAGGCCGTCAGCAGCGCCCGGACCTCGGCATCCGTCGCCGCGTCGATTGAGGCATCGAGCAGGTATTCGACTTCCCCTGTCATTCGGTCGGCTCCCGGCCGCCGCGGGCTCCGAGCGTGACGCTGACGCTGACGGCCGCCCCGGCCGCCGCGGGGGCCACCAGGTTGTCCGTCTGCGGCCTGCCGTCCACCGTCATCTCGCGAACGCCCTTGCACACGCCGTCGGGATTGCCAACGGCGATCTCGTACGAAGCGCCGCGGAAGACCCGGCGGCACGTGAACCCGCCCCACGATGACGGAATGCAGGGGTCGATGCGCAGGCCCTCGACCTCCGGCCGGATGCCGAGCACGTGCTCCGTGCCGGCCACGTAGGACCAGGTCGCCGTGCCCGTGAGCCACGGTATCCGCGACGCGCCGAACCGCCGGCTGTCCGGGCCGTGCGTCGACTGGCAGTGCACGTACGGCTCGATCTGGCGTATCTCCGCGATGTCGTTCTGGGCGGCGGGCATGTAGGCGCGGTAGTAGGCGTAGGCGCGGTCGCCGCGGGCGAGCCTGGCCTCCGCCATCACGGCCCAGCCCTGCGGATGCGAAAAGATCGCCGCGTTTTCCTTCTGGCCGGGGTTCATCAGCACGGCCAGCACCGTGGCCACGCTCGTCCGCCGGAACGGCGGGGCGCAGATTCTCAGCCCGTAGCGGGTGGCCAGATGCTCGTGGGCGGCGTCCATCGCGGCCCGCGCCCGCTCCGCGTCGGCGTAGCCGCTGATGACGGCCCAGGACTGCGGGTTCAGGAAGATGCGCCCCTCCTCGCAGCTCGCCGAGCCGATCATCGACCCGTCCTTCATCGTGCCGCGGCGGAACCACGCGCCGTCCCACGCGAAGCCCTCGAGCGCGGCGTCCAGCTCCGCCCGGGCCGCGCGGGCCCAGGCGACCTGCGCCTCATCCCCCACCCGCCCGCACGCCTCGATGAAAACGTTCAGCGCGAGCCTCAACTGGAACGCCACGAACGTGCTCTCCCCCGTGGGCCCGAACTCGATGCAGTCGTTCCAGTCGGCCGACAGCCCGCACGGCAGGCCGTGCTCGCCGCGGCGGGCGAGGCTGAACTCGATCGCTCGCCGCAGGTGGCCCAGGACGGTGCCCTCGCCGGCGTCGGCGTAGGGGAGCTTCCGGTTGTAGAAGTCGAGGTCGCCTGATTCGGCGACGTAGGCCGGCACCGCGTTGAACAGCCACAGGCAGTCGTCCGAGCGGTAGGCCATCGGGTCCGTCGGCGGCGGCTCCGTGCCGGGATGATGCCCGAACGGCTGGACGACTCGCATGGCCCCGCCGCTGGCGTACTGCCCGGTGAGCATCAGCTCCAGCCTGTGGCGTGCCTCCTCGAGCACGGCCGGGAAGCACGAGACCAGGTCCTGGACCGTGTCGCGGTAGCCGAGCCCGTCGCGGTGGTGGCCGTGGTACACCAGCGACGCGGCGCGGCTCCAGCGGAACGTGACCAGGCGGTTGTACGCGCCCCAGACGTTGACCATCGAATCCAGCGGCGGGTCGGGCGTCCGGCAGTGCAGCGCCTCCAGGCGCTCGTGCCAGTAGGCCTTGAGCTGCGCCAGCGCGGCCCGCGCCTTGTCGGTCGTGTCGAACTCGGCCAGCGCCGCTCTGCCCTCCAGCTCGGCCTTGCCGACGCCCAGAAGCACCATCAGCTCGCGCGACTCGCCCGGGGGGAGGTCCAGGTCGATCTGCATCGTCCCGCAGGCGTTGTCGCCCATGGCCAGGGAGCCCCCGCACGCGCCCCGCTCCACCGCGAGCGGGCCGGCGTACGAGCGGTGGGGGCCGATGAACGCCTCGCGGTCGGTTTCGTAGCCGCTCATCTCGGCCCCGACCAGGCCCATGTACGACCACCGCCCCTGGCCGCGCCGGTCGAAGTCCTCCGGAACATAGTCCAGGTGGTCGTTGACCGCGTGCCGCAGGAGCCCATCGACCACGTCCATCCGGGAGATGTACTGGCTGTATTGCAGGTTCACCTGGTCCTGGTCCAGCTCCCACGCGCCGGCGAACTCGACGTAGGTGAACACCCGCAGGCGCCGCGGCGTTGCGCCGCAGTTGTCCACGCGGAGAATCCACAGCTCGAGGTTGCGGTCCAGAGGGACGAAGTAGGTGCTCCGCGTGCGGATGCCGCGGTACGTCGACTCGATGACGGCATAGCCCGTGCCGAACCGGCACGTCGAGGCGTACTGGTCGAGCGGCTTGCCCACCGGCTGCCAGGTGGCCGACCAGAAGTCGCCGTCGGCCATGTCGCGGAGGTAGAAATACCGCCCCGGCTGGTCGGCCGGCACGGCGTTGGCGCGGTATCGGATGAACCGCCCGCGTCCGGCCGAATGGTAGAAGCTGTATCCCCCGGCGTTGTTCGTGATGATCGCGCCGTACGTCCGCGAACCGAGGTAGTTGCTCCACGGCCTGGGCGTGTCGGGACGCTCGATCACGTACTCGCGCGCCGCATCGTCGAAGGTGCCGTACCGCAAGGTCAGTCTTCCTGTTGCCCGTCCGGCCCGCACAGGCAGTCGATGTCGAACAGGATGGTGCCCGCGAAACGCATTCCTCTGTCGGGGCCTCCCCCCCTGCCGCGGCAGCCGCCCCCGTCACTCCTGAAAGACATACGTTGTGATGCTGCGCTGTGGGCTGGTCGTCACGGCCGCCTGGCCGCCGTAATCGATCGCGAGGTCGATCCGTTTCTCGGTTCTGTTCAGGACGACGACGGCGACCGTGCCGTCGGGGTTCCGGGCGGCGGTGACGTCGAGGGCATCGTGCGTGGCGGCGCAGAGGGCCCGCCGGGCTCCGGGGCGGATGAAACGCGCGAACTGTCCGATGTAGTAGTAGCTGGACTGGTACAGCACCTGCCGGCTCCCGGTGTCATAGATGATCGGAGCGCTGCACGCGCCGGCCACGTGGCGCGGCCCGCCCTGCTCGTCGAGGATCAGGTTCCAGTCCACCCACCCGACGGCCCAGCGGTTCAGGTCGCTGATGATCGACTCCCCGTAGCGCTCGCCCAGGGCCCACCCGCCGATGCGTCTGCCCTCGCCGCAGCCCTCGGTGAACAGCAGCGCCTTGTCCGGCCAGGTGTCGTGGATCAGCCGCACGTTGTCGAAGCACGACTGCGAGTACCAGTGGAACGCGAGGCCCCAGACGTACCGGGCGGCCTCGGGGTCGTCGTAGACGGCCTTCGCGCGGTGAACGGCGCGGTCGCGGTTGTGGTCCCAGATCATCAGCTTCAGGTCGCCGAGGCCCTCGGCCTCGAGCGCCGGCCCCAGGTAGTCGCGCACGAAGTCGCGCTCCTCGGCCGGCGTGTAGATGCAACTGTCCCACACCTGCGTTGCCTCCGGCTCGTTCTGGACCGTCAACCCCCAGACGTCGACGCCCTCCTTGTTCAGCTCGCGGATGAACCGGCAGTAGTATCGCGCCCAGGCCTCGCGGAACTCGCCCTTCAGCTTGCCCCCGTCGTTCATCTTGCCGGTGGTCTTCATCCAGGCCGGGGGGCTCCACGGACTGATGAAAAGCTTCACCGGCTCGCCGGCGGTGTTCAGGGCCTGCTTGAGCATCGGCATCAACGCCCGCCGCTCGCGGTCGAGCGTGAACGTCGCCAGCGCGGTGTCGCCCGGTGTGTCGCAGCAGGCGTAGTTGCCCGTGCAGAAGTCGCACGAGTTCATGTGCGTGCGGCAGAGCGAGTAGCCGTGCCCCGAGGCGCGGTCGAAGTAGGCGCGGAGGACCTCCGCCCGGGTGTCGGGGCTCATCTTCTGCCACGTGACCGCCGCCGCCTCGGTGAAGGCCCCGCCGAAGCCCTCGATCGTCTGGAAGCGCTTGGACGGGTCCACGAGAACCGCCGGGAACTCGAAAGGCAGGTCGCGAGCAGCGAACGTAAGCGGCTTGCCTTCCGCGAGCCGCTCGCCGGTATCGCGCGCGGTGCGAATCGTTCTGACTGTCCGGTCCGCCATGTGGGGCTCCTGCCCGCCCGGTGGTTACTCATCATAAGGCACATGGCCGTCGGGGACGAGACGGCCGTTGACCGTGATCTCCAGCGCCTCGCCCGCCCGGCGCACGTCGATGTCGTACATCCGCCCTCGCAACGTCCGCCGCACGTTGACGGCGTCCCAGTCGCTCGGCAGGCACGGCCGAACGGTGAACCCCTTGTACCCCGGCTGGACGCCGCAGACGTACTCGACCATCGCGCGGAACATCCAGCCCGCCGCCCCGGTGACCCACCCGCTGATCGACTGCCCCGCCCGCGCGTTGGCCGGGCCGAGGTACTGGTTGGTGAAGGCGTACGGCTCGCACCCGCTGACGGCCGAGGGATGCGCGGGCGTGTCGGGCATCACCTTCCGATAGCTGCGCAGCGCCGCGTCTCCGCGGCCCGCCACGCAGTCGGCGACGATCTTGAAGGCGGTTCCGTGACAGTAGGGCGTGCCGTTCTCGTACATGCCGGGCAGCAGCATGGTGAGGCGCCCGACGTTGTCGTCCCTTTGGGTGTAGGGCGGCGTGAGCGTCAGCGAGCCGTGGTCGCCCTCGAGCCGCTCGTCGACCGCCGCGAGGCACTTCCGCCTGCGCTCGCCCGCGGCGATGCCCGCCAGCAGCGCCCAGGTCTGGGGGTTCAGGAAGACCTGTCCCTCGCGATTCCGGTGCGAACCGACCGGGCTGCCGGCGTCGCTGTAGCCGGCGAGGTACCATCCGCCATCCCAGCCGTGGGCCTGGATCGCCTCTTCGATCCGCGATTGCCGGCGGCGGCACTCGGCGGCCAGGCCGTCATCGGCCAGCACCTCCTCGCCCAGCTCCACCACCGCCGTCAGGGCGTAGTGCAGGCCGATCGACGTCCAGACGCTCTCGCCCTTGCCGCCTCGGCCCATCCAGTTGAGCGAGTCGTTCCAGTCGCCCGCGTGCGCGAGGACGAGCCCGTGGGGGCCGGTGTCCTCGCTGAGGTGTCGCACGCCGGCAAGCAGGTGCTCCAGCACCGTGCCGGCGCCCTCGTCGAGATACGGCACGACCTCCTCCAGCAGCGCCAGGTCGCCGGTCTCCTTCAGGTAGCCGCAGACGGCCAGGGGGATCCAGACCGGCCCGTCGGAGTAGTGGTGCGGCTGGAGGGGCATCCAGCCTCGGATGCCGTGCCCGTCGCGGTGCTGGTGGCGCAGCGTCTCGATGAGCTTCGCCCGCGCCAGGGCGGGGTTGAACGGCCCGGCGGCCCAGGCGTCCTGGAGGGTGTCGCGGAAGCCCCGCGCGCCGTCGCGCCCGAACTCCACGCACAACTGGATCTGCTGCTTGGCCCAGACGTTGGTCAGCAGGTTGATCCGCTCCTCGGGGGTCCGGACGATGACGGTGTCGATCATCTTCCGTTTCTGGTCATTCAGCCGCCGGCGGGCTTCCTCGCGGTAGCCCGGGGCCAGCACCTTGGCGATCAGCCGGTCCTTCTCCGGCTCGGTGTCGAACGAGCCGATCAGCACGCAGCAGCGTTCGCAGCCGCCCGGGGCGATGTCGAGGTCGATCGCCAGCGCCGCGGCCAGGTCCTCGCACCAGGCCTCCGTCGAGGCCAGGGCGTCCTCGACCAGCGCCCGGGGCCGGGCGGCGTCGCCGTAGGGTCCGAGGAAGTCCCTCGGCCCGCCGCACCACTGCCGCACCGGGCGGTCCGTCGCCAGGAACGCGTTGTAGCGCGGGTGGGGCCGCTCGTCGGAGGTGTTGAAGCCCAGCACGGCGCTGTGGGCGACGTCGAACGTGCTGCGGAGGTACGAGTAGCGGCTGCTGAAGACCGGATACCCGCCGAGGTCCCACGCCACGTAGGGCACCAGGCGGATCCGCCGCAGGCGGGAGGTCGTGTTCCGCAGCTCGAACTCCCACACCTCCACCGGCTCGTCGGGCGCCACGGACACGCGGGCCGTGCTGGCGATGCCCTCGTCCAGCATCTCGAAAATGCTGTACCCGAGCCCCACGCGGGTGGTCAGCCTCCCGCCTGCGTGCCTCACGGGGCAGTAGCCGGCGTTCCACAGCGCCGCCGTTTCGCGGTCCTGAAGATAGAAGTACCGCCGGCCGTTGCGGATAATCTGGACGCGCCCCTCGGGGTGGCTGTACATCAACGTGCGGTCGTTGAAGATGCCCTCGCCGGTACCGAACTGGTTGACGCCGGAGATGATCGTGTCGTTCCAGAGGAAGTTGACCTGGGCGCGCGGCGGCGCGAGCGGGCGGGTGATGACGTACTCCAGCCCGTCTTCGCTGAAGTGGCCGAATGCGTCGGGTGCTGACACGCTGCGTTCCTCCTCGCGAGGCCGGGGCGCCTGGGTTGGCGCCTGCCAAAGCTTGCCCGGACGCCGCCGGCCTGTCAACGCCCGCCCGCGTGCTGCCGGCCGGAAAGGAAGTCGATCATGAAGTGCAAATGGGAACAGCTCACGTCCGGCGAGTTCGCCGAAGCCGCGCAGGCCGTCGGCGGGGTCTGCGTGGTGCCGCTGGGCGTTCTGGAGAAGCACGGAGACCACCTCCCGCTGGGGACCGACCTGCTCAACATCCGGTGCGTGGCGGAACGGGCCGTCGCCATCGAGCCGGCGATCCTGTTCCCGCCTTTGTTCTTCGGGCAGATTCAGGAGGCCCGGCACTGGCCCGGCACGTTCGCCATGCCGGGGCATCTGCTGCTCGCCCTGCTGGAGACGGCCTGCGAGGAGATCGCCCGCAACGGCCTGCGGAAGATCCTCCTGCTCAGCGGGCACGGGGGAAACAACTTCCTCGACTTCTTCCTCTTCACGCTGCTCGAGCGGCCGCGCGACTACGTCGTCTACAAGGCGGAGCCGCGGGACTTCTGGTTCTCCCTCGGCGAAACGCCCGAATGGAAGGCGATGGCGCAGAGCGAGTTCGACTACCACGGCGGGGAGCGCGAGACCAGCGTCGCCCTGGCCGCGGCGCCCGATTCGGTCCGCATGGACCTCCTGGCCGGGTCCGGGCAGAGACAAGGGCGCCTCGACCACCTGGGCGGGCTGCGGACGAGCATGTGGTGGTACGCCGACTTTCCCGACCACTACGCCGGCGACGCCGCGCACGCCACGGCCGAGAAGGGCGAGTTCCTCGTCTCGCGCTGCGCCGAATGCGTCGCCGGCTACATCCGCGCCGTCAAGGGCGACGCCGTCTCGGCCAGGCTGCAGGCGGAGTATTTCAGCCGAACGCGCCATGGGCCCGGCCCTTCTCCATAGCCCGCGGATTCGAGCGTTTCTCAGCATCAGACGGCAATCACCTCGGCAGCTCCAGCAGTCCCCGGCAGACGGGCGTGGGGCGCCCGTCCTCATCGAACAGGGCAAAGCCACCCGCGGCCCGGCCCCGGTAGTACCACGCCGCCCAGCCGATGTCGTGCTTCTCGAGCGCCGTGCGCAGGTCCCGCGCCCACGCCTCGCGAACGGCCTCGGGCGCGTGCGAGATCGCGCCGAACTCCCCGCAGTACACCGGCAGGCCCGTCGCCTCCCGCACGGCGACGGCCTCGCGAATCTCCCCCTCCAGCACCGAGGCGTCGAAATGGCGCATGTCCCCCTTCAGCACGGCCTGCGCATCGGCGGGCAGCTTGTCGAACTCCTGCCGCGGGATGGGCACGCCGGGGTACTGCACCGGCCCGTCGTACGCCCTGCCGGTGGGCGAGAACCCGGCCCGGTAGTGCGTGATCGGCATCGGGTCGTAGAAGTGGAACGTGGTGAGGATGTTGGGGTCGCCGGCGGGCACGCGGAGGTGCTTCAGCGCGAACACGTTGCTCCACCGGTTGCCGCCGATGACGATCGTGCGGTGCGGCTCGCGCCGGCGGATCGCGCGGTACGGCAGCAGGAGCACGCGGTTCCAGTCGTCGTGGTCGTCGGCGACGGGTTCGTTCATCAGCTCGTAGGCCAGGTCGTCCGTTCGCCGCGCGTGAAGGGCATCCGACAGCTCCTCCCACAGCTCGGCGAAGCGCCTCGGGGCGGCCGGGTCGGTGAACAGCGGCTTGTGCTCCGCATTGAAGTGATGCGTGCGAAGCACGTGCAGGTCGAACACCGCCTTCAGCCCCGCTCCCCGGCACCCGTCCAGGGCTGCCTCCAGACGCTCCCACGTCTCCGCGACCTTCCTGCCGGAATCGTCCCACAGCTCCACCTCCTGCGTCGGCACCCGGACGTGGTCGAAGCCGTGATCCCTGATGAAGCGGAAATCGTCCGCCTCGATGGGCGGCCTGGGCGCGCCCGAGGCGGGCTTCGGCCGGCCGAGCCAGCCGTGGATGTTGACGCCCCGCTTCACGCTGAACCGCCCTGCCGTGGTCATACCGTGCTCCCCTGCTCCTATGTAAGGCGCTCGAGCGCCGTGGGGTCCAGGTGGACCTCGGCCGGCGCTTCCGGCGTGATCCTGACGCCCCAGTCCATCGTGTGCGGCTCGCCACGGCCCACGCGGAGGCGATCGACCGCCAGCTCGCCCCGCGCCATGGACACGCGCAGAGCGGCGGCGGTCAGCTCCACGGTGCCGAAGCCGCCGGCCGTGGCGAGAAACGCCCGCAGCGGCCGGGCGGGCAGGCGCGGCGCCAGCCACAGCGTCCGCTCGACCGCCGAGTAGCGAAGGCCCGTCAGCCCCTGAAGCAGCGCATAGCTGGACATGGCCCGCGCGTACCAGTGCCCGCACTCGTACTCGTTGAAGGGGTTTCGGACGCGGCCGTCGTATCGGTCGCGTGCGGCCCGGACGATCTCCAGGCCCTCGGCGACGTGCCCGTGCATCATCAGGTGCGAGGCCACCTGGTACTCGGCGCCCGTCCACACCTCGCTGCTGTAGGGGAACGGCAGGCTGAGCCGCCCGCCCCTGGGCCAGGTGCACAACACCAGGCCCGCCTCGTCGTTGAGGGCGTACGTGGGGCGCTGCGGGTTGGCGTGTCCGGAGAGGTCCCGTCGGAAGTTGTGGCGATGGACCGAGAGCAGGTGGCTGCGGACCTTGGCCGCGTCGAGGGCGTCGCCGACGCCGCAGACCTCCGCCATCCACGCCCCGAGCACGCCGTCGGCGAGGCAGCCCGTCCCGTACTGGTACTTGGGGCCCTCGCTCTCCGCCGCCGCGCGGGCCTCGGGAGAATAGCTCCGCATCGCCTCGGCGAGGTCGCCCCGCCGCAGGGCCCGCCACTGAACCTTCTGGATGAAGCACTCCCCGTCGAACAGCTCTTCCTGAAGGAACCTGACGACCTTGCGGTGAAGCTCGCGGTAGCGCCGCACGTCCTCGCCGAGGGCCTCGCCCATGCGGACGGCCGCCCGCAGCGCGCCGGCGTAGAAGCTGCCGCACATGCCGTCGGGGCCCCAGAACTCGATGTCGTACGTGTTGTGGTGCGGCTCCCGAAGGGCGCCCTCGTGGTCCGGGTCCCACTGCTCGATGCAGTAGTCGAGGCTCTGCCGGACCCGCGGCCAGATGCCCCGCAGCCAGTCCGTCTGCCCGCTGATCTGCCAGTCGCGATGGACCTTCATGATGCCGCCGAGCTGCCCGTCGGCCGCGGCCGGCCTGTCCGCAACCGCCGGGCGAATCGGCAGCGGAGCGCGGAACACCTGGTAGCCGTCCGCCGCCTGGCACTCGTGGAACTCCGTCCGGCGGAGCGACCGCTCCAGGCCGGGGAACAGGTGCGGCAGCGCCTGGGCGTAGTTCCACACGTGCGTGCAGGAGCCGCCACAGCAGCCGCGACTGTCGCAGCAGCCCTCCCACGCCCACAGCCGCCCGTCCGTCTGCCGCAGGACCGTGGGCGACTTGAGGATCGTCAGGTTGGCCGCCACCGCCTCCACGACCTCGGCCGGCAGCGTGGTGTCGCCGAAGGCCTCGGCGAACGCCTCGGAGCCGGCCCGGAGTCGCCCGTACTCCGCCCGCCAGCAGGCCGCCACGGCATCGATGCCGTCGAACTTGGCGGCGTACCAGGGCCGGTGGCACGGCAGGCGGGCGCCCGGGCGGGCGCCGGCGCAGCAGGCCGCCTCGCCTTCGGAGTCCTTGCCGAAGCGGAGGGTGCCGTGGGGCACGTACCAGCTCAGTTGCAGGCGGATGGTGCGGCTGCGGCCGGGGGGGATCGCCAGCGGCACGTACAGGCTGCCGCCCGGGCTCGGCCGGCCCTGTGTCGGGGCTTCGCCGGCGATGGGCGCGCCCTGCTCGACGCGCCGCCAGAGCACCGACCGCGTGTCGAACCAGCCGCCGCGGAACCAGGCGCAATCGATGCTCGCCCCCTCGGCATCCGTGCGGACGGCGAACGCGCCCTGGGCGTCCGGCGCCTCTTCGCTGCCGTCCTGTTCGAGCACGAAGCCCCCGTCCACCGCTCGCACACGGTTCGGCGGGGCGCCCTCGCCAAGGTCGCCGCGGCGCATGAAGTTCGGCGCGTGAAAGCTGAAGACCGCTTCCACCGGCGCCGCGGAGCGGTTGACGAACGTGTATTCCAGCGCCGCCACCGGCAGGCTCGAATCGTCGGCCACGCCGGGAATGAACGGGCTCCAGCCCTCGATGCGCGCCTCCA
>CAZMDT010000017.1:0-16301 GCA_964564965.1 uncultured Planctomycetaceae bacterium
CGGGGATCGTTTTCTGGAGCTTCCGGCGGACGGTGACGTCGGCCTCCGACTCGCCGCCGGCGGCTGTCTCGGGAGCCGTCGCGGCAACGCGGACCTCCGCCCAGTCGCGCGGGAAATGCAGCCCCTCGTGCCACGGCACCTCTTTCCAGGCCGCCTCCGCCTGCGCAGCCTCGTGCTTGCGCCGCGCTGCCTCCGACGCACGCTGCCAGTCGTCCTCCGCCGGTTCCCCTCGCTCCGGCGTGCCCCGGTCCGCAAAACCCCGCCTGTCATGCGCCCCGATGCCCGGCGTGTGTCCGGCTTTCTCCGGCTCGCGTCTGGTGCGCCCATGCAGCACTCCCTCGTCCTCGGTGCGCACTCGCCCGGGCTGGGCTTCTGCCGGTCTGTCCTGCACCGACGATTCCGACTGGAGGTCCGCCTGGACGTCATTGAAGAACCGCGGCGTGGCGCGCCCCGCCTGGGGCCGACGCGGCTCGGTGCCGTGGGCCGGGCCGGCCGATTCCGCGTCCTTGTCGAGCGCACGGGCCGCCTGCTCAAGCTGGGCGATCCGGTCGGGCGTGCCCGTGATGATGAGCCTGTTGCCCGAGCCGGGACGGACCGCCACGCCGGCGCCGGCTGCGCCGCCGGCCCCCACGCCGCCGCCGGTTCGCGGCCCCTCCGGAGCGGCCTGCATGCCTCCGAGGGTCCGGGCCACTTCCGCGGCGCCGGCGCTCCTCAGCTCGATGACACGCTCCTCGAGGCGCCCCTGCGCGGCAGGGGGCGGCGCTTCCCGTTGGGCTTCCGCATCCCAGGGCGGCCCCGTCCCCGTCACGGTCCGCCCACGCGGAAGCCGCTTCCGGTCCGCTTCCTTCCTGGCGACGTTGACGGCCAGCGTCTCGATCTGCCTCTCCAGCGCCGTGGCGTCCTCCAGCGCGAAGGCCGGCGCTTCGGGCGTCTCGCCGGGGGCCGGGCCGCCGGCGGGGGCGGCTTCGACCACGCGGGCGCTTTGGCGGTGGGCCTCCCGCGCCTCCTGCGCGGCCTCGAGCGCCTTGGCATACTCGCCGCGGCTCTCAAACGCCGTGGCCTGCGCTTGCAGCTCGCGGGCCTTGCGAAGCTGCTCGGCGGCCACGCCCGCGTGACGGCGCCGCACGTCCCGCATCAGCGCCGACTGCTCCTCCGCCGAGGCGCCCTTCGCGATCAGCTCGCCGCTCAGCGACTCCGCCGCCTGGTACGCCGTCGTTGCCGCGTCCGTGTCGCCCTTTGACAGCGACCGGTAATATTCCTTCACGAGCTTCTGCTGCTCGGCCGCCAGCGACTGGCGCCCCGCGGCGACCTTCTTCTGCACCTTCAGCCCGGCCGCCTTCTCCGCCTTGGACTCCAGCACCAGCCGCCCCTGCGCCAGGTCGATGTTCGCCAGCAGGCGGCGGGCGTTGTCGGCCTCCGGCGAGGCCGGCGCCAGATCCAGCACCTTGCCGAGCGACTCGGCGGCCTTGTCGTACTCCGACTGCTCGTAGTAGTCCTGCCCGGCGCGGTAGTAGTTGGCGGCGAGCGAGAGCTGCATTCCGGGCCTCGGCTGGCCCGCCGGCGCCGCGGGGGGCTCGCCGGCCGGGGCGGGCCGCGTGGCCGGGGGCGGCTGCGCGGGCGCCGGCGGCTGCGCGGGCGCCGTCCTGTCGCCGTCCGCCGCGACCGGGCGCCGCTCGCCCGCCGCAGCGCCGCGGCTGGTGGTCAGGCGGCTGAGGATCGGCACGTTGAGGAGTGCGGGCACGGCGGGCTCGGGTTCGGCGGCGCTCAGCCCCGCGCCGGGGGCGAAGCGCTCGCCCCGCTCATACCCCTCCGCCAGCTCGCCGCTTCCGTAGGCGAGCTTCGCGGTGGCGGTGGCGCTGGAGTACTGCTCGACGTGCCGCATCGGCCCGGCGAACCGCCGCACGCCCAGGCCCTCCGGCAGCCAGGCCTCGCACCAGGCGTACGCGATGGGCAGGTCGATCCTAGGCAGCGCCAGGGCGACCGTGCCGCTGCCGCTGAGCTTCTCCGTCCGGCAGAGGTACACCACCTGCACCGGAAAGCTCACGAGCCCCCTGACCGACGCGGTCGAGCGGACCAGCGGCACGCGGTAGGCGCCTCGGCCGGCCGGCGTGGCGGGCCGGGGGCGGTCGTTCACCGTCGCGCTGAGCAGCAAGGCCCCCGCCGGCAGGCGGACGGTGAGGAACTGCTGCGCGCGGTTGCGGATCTCGTAGTCGGCCTTGCAGAGGATCGTGCCGTCGGGGCGGAAGGCGAGCTGGTAGTGGGCGAGGTCGGCGATCGACTCGCGGAGGGCGAACTCGCCGAGGTCGATGATCTCCACGTCGGCGGACCACGCCGGCGAGGCGACGCGGTACGCCAGAGCGGGCGTCCCGGCCAGCAGCGCCGACGCCGCGGCGGGAATGTCGCCGAGGGCCATCGCCTCCAGGCCCGACGTGCCCCCCGCGACGATCTCGCTGCCGCCCGCGGCGTTGGTGACCACCAGCGTGCCGCCGGCCCAGCGCCCGTCGCGGACCCTCGGCGGCTCGAAGCCGGCGGCCCCGCCCCCCGCGGCGGGCAACTCATAGCTCAGCGTCAGGGCGGTTCGGTCGCGCACCGCGCCGCGCAGGTGCACCGCCGCCGAGCCGCCGGCGACCTGCACCTCGCGCACGTCCGCACCCGTCACGCTCACCCGCGAGGCCCCCGCCGGCAGGAGCAGGTCGATCCGCCGGCTCGCCCCGCCCAGGATGCCCACGTCCAGCCGGGCCGTCACCGTCATCCGCCCCACGTCCAGGTTCCACGCCACCTCGCCGAGGAGGCGATACTGCGGCGGCCGCTCGCGCGCGACCTCCGGCGGGCGGTAGCTCAGGCGGACCACCTCGCGCCGCGTCAGCGCGATCTCGCCGCGCGTGCCCGCCGCCGTGCCCCGAAGCGCCGGCGCCCCCTCCGCTTCGACCTGCCACGCGCGGGCGCTGTCCACGCGGAGGAGGGTGCGGGCGGTGGGCGGCACGGGCAGCTCGAGCCGGGCGGCGAGCCGGTCGTCCAGCGGGCGTTCGGCCGTGATCTCGTACTCCCCCGCCGCCGGCGGCGTGAAGCGGTACCAGCCGTCGCGAACGGGCAGCTCGGCGTCCCTGCCGTTGACGCGGACGTTGCGCCACACCGACCCAGCCGTGAGAACGGGCAGCGCGCGGGACCGGTCCGGCTCAAGGACGCGGATACCGACGCGCGCGACGAAGGTGGGCCTGGCGTCGGGCCGGGCGCTGAGGGTGTACAGGCCGTCGGCGAGGATGAACGGCACGGGCGCGCGGCGGCGGGGCTTCGGGGCCCGGCCCTCGGCGACGACGAACTGCCGGTAGAACTCGATGGGGACGGTGAACCGGCAGTCGCCGAGCAGCCGGGAGCGGGCCAGCAGCGCCTCCACGACGGCGCGGCGGGCCGCCTCGTCGGCGCGAGCCGGCGCCGCCAACAGGAACAGAAACGCGCAGAGCGCAATGCGCCGCTTGCTCATGTCCCCTTCCGCGCGTGCACCAGAAACGGTGAGGGCCGTCTGCGTAACTCGATGTAGGAATTAGACCCCTCAGCCGGCAGATTGTTCCCGCGCGCCGGCGGTTTTTCAAGCCCCCGGGAGCACGGCTACTCGTCGATGATCTTCCTGTCCTCGGCCGACGGAAGGACGATGCCCCTGCCCTTCGCGCTGTAGAAGTTGATCCGCCGCGACCAGTACGACGCCGCCACGTTGCCATCGTCGTGGTAGAACAGCAGCCCCTTCGGCTCGAGGCTGAGGGCCCGCCGGCCCTTCTCGTCGCGCATGGTGAATCCGCGGGAGGGGCTCAGGCCGGCGAAGAGGTCCCCGGCCTCGCGGCTGAGGCTGACGGAGGCCTGGCCGTCGGCGTGGACCTGCAGGCGGATGCGCCGCTGGCCCTTGGCGTCGCAGAGGTCGAGGGCGGCGTTGCCCGCCGGCTCGACGTGCAGGATCGCGCGGGGCTTGCTCTTCTCGTCGAGCAGGACGAACTGGCGGGCGTAGACCGTCTCGCCGCTTGCCTTGATCTGCGGGGCGGCGGCCGGGGCCTTGCCCGCCGGCGCCTTGCCCGCCGGGGCCAGCCGTTGTGCCGCCGCCTCGTTGGCCGCGGGAAGCAGCCATCGCGCCGCCGCCCCGCCCGCGAACGCCGCCGCCAGCATCCCCGCCGCCATCGCCACGTGCTTCGTGCATCGCATCGCTCGGTCCTTTCGATAGATGTGCCGGAACGGCGCCCTCTTCATGTTAGCAGCCCGCGGCCCGCCCGGGGCGGCGTTTCCGCGGGGCACGGTGTGTGGCGGCGGGCGGGGCGCGGTATCCTTGGGGGCGATGGACAGGCAGATCATCCACGTGGACATGGACGAGTTCTTCGCGGCGGTGGAGAAGCTCGACAACCCGCGGCTGCGGGGCAAGTGCCTCCTGGTCGGGGGCGATCCGTCGGCCCGGGGCGTGGTCTCCACGGCGAGCTACGAGGCCCGCGAGTTCGGCTGCCGCTCGGCGATGCCGATGGTGACGGCGATCCGCCTGTGCCCGCACGCGGTGGTCCTGCCGGTCCGCGGGGCGCGGTACCGCGAGGTCAGCGAGAAGCTCTTCGAGGTCCTCGCGCGGTTCACGCCCGTCGTCGAGCCGCTCAGCATCGACGAGGCGTTCCTGGACGTCACCGGCAGCCGCCGGCTCTGGGGCGACGGCGAACGCATCGGCCACGAGATACGCCGTGCCATCCGCCGCGAGGTCGGCCTCACCGCCAGCGTCGGCGTGGCGCCCAACAAGTTCCTCGCCAAGCTCGCCAGCGACCTGCGCAAACCGGACGCGTTGGTGACAATCACGGCCGAGACGGTGCACGAGGTGGTGGACCCGCTTTCGGTGCGGAAGCTGTGGGGCGTGGGCCCGGCCGCCGAGGCGGCGCTCGAGCGACAGGGCATCCGCACGATCGGGCAGGTGCGCCGCACGCCGCCGGAGCTGCTCACGAGGTGGTTCGGCTCGCAGGGCGGGCAGCTTGCCCGGCTGGCCGCCGGCCTCGACGACCGCCCCGTCACCCCCGACACCGAGGCGAAGAGCATCGGGCAGGAGACGACCTTCCCGGTCGATCTCGGCGAGCTGGACGCGCTGCGGGCCGTGCTGCTGGAGCACGTGGAGCAGGTCGGGCGGCGCCTGCGGCGCCACGGGCTGCGGGCACGAACCGTCACCGTCAAGCTGCGGACCGGCGACTTCACCACGCGGACGCGCTCGGCCACGCTGCCGAGCGCCACCGACGTCACCGGCGAGCTGTGGGCGACGGCGCAGGGGCTGCTGTCGGCATGGGCGGCGAGGGGCGTCCGCCCGCTGCGGCTGCTCGGCGTGACGGCCTCGGGGCTCACGACCGCCCGGGGCGAGCAGCTTCCGCTGTTCGCGGACCCGGCCCGGCAGAAGCAGCGGCAACTGGACGCGGCGCTCGACGGCATCACCGAGCGTTTCGGGCGCGGGGCGGTGCGGCGCGGGGTGCCGCCGGGGTCCGGCCGGCAGCGGCCGCCGAGGGCGCACGGATGATGAACGCACGGCCGCACCTGACGAGCGACCTGCCCGGCATCGGCGGGAGGATCAAGCTGACGCCGGAGGACTTCCGCGTGGAGGAGGTGCCGCTGTACACCCCCTGCGGCGAGGGCACGCACGTCTACTTCCGCGTGGCGAAGGCGGGCATTCCGACGCCGGCGGCGGTGGACCGCATCGCGAGGCACATGGGCGTCCACCCGCACGAGGTCGGCGTGGCGGGACTGAAGGACGCCCGGGCGGTGACGGTGCAGATGATGAGCCTGGAGCACGCGGACGAAGCACGCCTGGCGGTTCTGGCGGACGCCCGGCTGAGCGTGGAGATCGTCGGCCGGCACACCAACAAGCTGCGCCCGGGCCACCTCGCGGGCAACCGCTTCGTCGTGCGCATCCGCGAGGTGGGCGCGGCCGCCCTGCCGGCGGCGAGGCGAATCCTCGACGTGCTGGCGCGGCGCGGCGTGCCGAACTACTTCGGCCGGCAGCGATTCGGCGCACGCGGCGACACCGCCGCCCTCGGCCGCGCGCTCGTCGTCGACGACCTGAACGAGTTCGTCGCCATCTACCTCGGCCGCCCCCTGCCCGACGACCCGCCCGACTGCCGGGCCGCCCGCGACGCCTTCGACAACGGCTTCCACGCCCGGGCGCTCGGGCGCTGGCCGCGGCACTACGCCAACGAGCGGCGGGCGCTATCGGCGTATCGCAAGCGCGGGCGCGGCGGGGCGGCCGTCGCGGCGATCGACAGGCGGATGCGCCGGCTGTACGTGTCGGCGTTCCAGAGCGCGATCTTCAACGCGGTGCTGGCGCGGCGCCTGGACGCCATCGACCGCGTGCAGGCCGGCGACCTCGCCCGGAAGACCGACACGGGCGGCGTTTTCCTGGTGGAAGACGCCGCCGCCGAGCAGCCGCGGGCGGAGGCGTTCGCCATCAGCCCCACCGGGCCCCTGCCCGGGGGCCGCTCACGGCTCGCCGAGGGCGCCCCGGGCGAGATCGAGCGGGCGGCGCTCGCCGCCGCCGGCGTGGCCCTCGATGACTTCCGCCGCGCGGGGACCCTCAAGGTCAAGGGCGCGCGGCGGGCGCTGCGGTTTCGCCTGGAGGCCCCCGCCCTGTCCGCCGGAAGCGACGAACGAGGCGAGTTCATCGAGGTCGCCTTCGCCGCCCCGCCGGGCTGCTACGCCACCGTGGCCCTGCGCGAGATCATGAAGACCGACTGAATCCTGCGGATCGTATGCATAAAGGGGGGGTGCCGCGGCGTCTAGGGGGGTGAGGCGGCCGGCTGGGCACGGGCGAGTGAGACGCGAGCTTGAGAAGATCTACCGGCGGCATCGGCAGGGCCTGTATACGCTGGCGCTGTCGATCACGCGGGACGCCGACAGCGCGGAGGACGCCGTGCAGGAGGCGTTCGCGCGGCTGTGCCGGCGGCGCGGCGAGCCACCCGCCCGAGCCGTGCCCTACGCGTTCGCCGCGGTCCGCAACGCCGCGATCGACCAGCTCCGCCGCCGCCCGCCCGACAGAGCAGACGGGCATGACGCGTCGATCTTCAATGGTTCGCCGCCCCCGGGCCCGGCGGCCGCGGCGGCCGACGCCGAGATCACCCGGCTGCTGAGAGAAGCCGTCGGCGAACTGCCCGAGGGAGACCGCGAGGTCGTCGTGATGCGGCTCTACGCGAACCTGACGTTCGACCAGATGGCCGAGGCGCTCGCCGAGCCGCTGCCCACCGTCGCCTCGCGATACCGCCGGGCCGTCCGGAAACTCGAAGACCGCTGCCGGAGGCTCCTATGAACCAGCGCGAAGGCAGGATCGAGGAACTGCTCCGCGGCATGCCGCTGGCCGAGCCGTCCGCCGCGCTCGACCGGCGCCTTCTCCGCCGGCCCGCCGGGCGGGCGCTGTGGGCCGTGGGGCTGACCGCGGCAGCCGCCGCCGCGGTCGTCGCGGCCGTCACCTTCGGCCGCGGGGTCGACGCCGCCCCGCAGCCGAAGAAGCACATCGCCAGGGAGTCGTCCACCGACCCCGCCGCAGCCCCCGCCGCGGGCGAGCCCGTCCGCTACGAGCAGGTGTACACCGACGCCCGGTACGCCGGCACGTACGAGGTGGACACCGGCCCGCCGGTGCGGGCGATCCGGCACGTGACCGTCCGCCGGGTCTGGTGGGTCAACCAGCAACGGGACCTGCGCATGGAGATGACCGTGCCCGACGAGGAGGTCGTCCTCGTCCGGGCCGACGTGAACTGAAAACGCATGGAAGGAGCAACAGCATGAACGCACTGAGAGCATCCGCCGTCGCAGGACTGCTGGCCGCCGCCGCGTGCGTCGCGACCGCCCAGCAGCCCGCCGCCCCGCCTGTGGGCGGGCCCCGTTTCAGGGCCGCCACGACGCAGCCCGCGGCCCGGAAGGTGACGTACCTCGGCGTGGCGACCTCGCCGGCCGACGAGACGGTGGGCCGGCAGCTCAACCTGCCCGAGGGGGTCGGGCTGGTCGTCAACTACGTGGAACCGAAGGGCCCGGCCAAGGACGCCCTCCGGAAGCACGACGTGCTGCACAAGCTGGGCGACCAGATCCTGATCAACCCCCCGCAGCTTGCGGTGCTCATCCGCATGCACAAGGCGGGCGAGACGGCCTCGCTGACGGTGATCCGCGGCGGGAAGAGCCAGGCGGTGGACGTGACGCTCGGGGAGGAGTCGGTCCCGCCGCGGCGCGACGCCTGGCGGATGTGGCCCGGGGGCCCGGGGGAGCCCGGGCGCGAACGTGGCGTCGACCTGCCGCGATGGCTCGACCAGTTCCCTGAGGAGCTGCGCGAGCGGCTCGGGGACCAGATTCGCCAGCACATGGAGCACCAGGGAAGGGAGTTCGACATCCGGCAGTTCATGGAGGAGATGGAGCGGCGCTTCCGGCCGGGGCCGATGCAGGGCGACCGGCCCGCGCAGCCGCGCCTCGGGCAGTCAATCGACATGTCGCTGGCCGACGGCGAACACAACATCACCTTGCAGTTCCGCGAGGGCAAGGGGCACCTGACGATCAAGGACAAGGCGGGCAAGGTGATCCACGACGGCGACGTGATGGTCGGCAAGGACGGACGGATCGATCCCGACTCGCTCGGCGACCTCCCGCCGGAGCTGCGGGAGAAGCTCACGGGCATGATCCTGCGGATGTCGCCGCCTGGCCGCGTCCCCCGGCCGGACATGCAGCGCGAGCAGCTCGACCGCCCGCGCGACCCCCACGCCGGCGAGGGCGGAGCGGACATCTGAGCCACTCGCAGCAAGGCCGTCCCGGCCTTGCTGCGCAGCGAGGGAGTCTGTAACGCGCGCGACCGCCGCGCATATGTGTCCCCGGCCCCGGACGGCCCACCGCCCGGGGCCGGGCCGCGCGCCGGGCCGACCCCGCTGCTTTCTCGTTCTGAGAGCCGCGTTTTGGGGAGTATGCCGGGCGCGCCGCATCAGGAAAAAGGAAGCAGAATGGAAACGCCGGGGTACGGGCGGTTGCCGCTGGCCAAACGGCGGCGGGCGGCGCTATAATCCTGCCGGTTTTCCACGTGCGCGCCAGGAAGGAGCCAACACATGGGCAAGGTCCTCAAGATTCTCGGCATCGTGTTCGTCGTGATCGTCGTGGGGGTGGTGGCGCTGCTCATCTGGGCGCAGCGGAAGGGCAGCGCGCAGCAGGAGAAGTTCTTCCGGGCGGTGCTGTCCGGCGAGCCGAAACAGCTCATGGACATGTTCGACCCGGCCCTGCGCGACAGCGTGGACGAGCCGGTGCTGGCGGCCTGGATGAAGGCCGTCAAGGGCGGCCTGGGCGAGTTCAAGGCCCTCAGCAAGACCAACTTCCACACGTCGTCGAACACCGTCAACGGCGTCGAGGTCGTCGAGAGCAAGGGGACGGTGAACTTCGAGAAGGGCGAGGCCGACAGCGAGGTGGTTTTCCGGGACGGCAAGATCGCCGGCTTCTTCGTGACGTCGGACAAGGTGGCGACGGACTGGATGAAGGACCCGGGCGTCGAGGCGATGTGCCGGGAGCGAGGGGAGGCGTTCATCCGGGCGTTTCTCGGAGGCCGGGCCGACGAGGTGTACGCGATGGTGCACGAATCGATCCGTCAGCAGAAGTCTCGCGAGCAGATCGCCGCGATGATCGAGCGCGCGCGGACGGGGGCCGGCGAGCTGGAGAGCGTGGCGTTCGAGCGGATCGAGTACGCGGGCAAGCCGGGCGAGAAGTTCACACTGAAGACGTACCACAAGGTGGTCTGCGAGCGGGACGCGACGGTGGCGGAGGTGACGTTTCAGTTCAAGGACATGGCTGCCCACCTGAACAGCTTCGACTTCACGCCGCCGTAGCGATGGGCCTGGAGCGCCCGCGGCGCCGGGAGCACCTGCCGCGCGGACGGCAGAGGCGGCTCGCTCCGTCCGTTGGCAGATCGATGGGCATCTCGCGAGCGCCGCGCATAGGCGTCCCCGGCCCCGGACGGCCCACCGCCCGGGCCGGGCCGCGCGCCGGGGCGACCCCGCTGCTTTCTCGTTCAGAGATCCGCGCTTTCGGAGTATCGTGGGGCGCGCCGCATGATGAGAAAGGAAGCGGAATGAAGACGCTGGGGTACTTGACGATGGCCATCTTCGCGTCGGCGTGCGCGGCCGACGAGCCGCCGGTGGTGTCGCTGGACTTCGAGCCCGGGTCGGCCGGCTACGCTCTGCACATGAAGGCGGAGCTGCTGGGCGCCGACGGCAAGCCGATCGCCGGCAGGCAATCGGTCGTGGGCGATTCGCGCGGCAAGGGCTACGCGTGGTACGAGTTCCTCAGCACGACGGCCGGGCCGCTGACCCCGGGCCACGTCTACGAGGCGACGTTCCGCTACCGCGTGGACTACGCCGCCGCGGACGCCTACCTGTACGGCCTCTACCGGTCGAAGAGCCGCGGCTGGGGCAAGACCGACGCCGGGTGGACGAACTTCAGGAACCTCGCCGCCAGCGCCGGTCGCGCGCAGACGGCCGTGGTGACCGCCGGCCTCGACCATCTGGACGACTACGAGCTGCTGATCGGCATTCACGGCGACGCACGCGTGGTCATCGACGACGTGACGATTCGCCGCGGCAAGGCCTACCGCGCGCCCACCGAGGAGGAGAAGGCGCTGGCCAGCATCCCCGCGACGGCGAAGGTGCTGGCGACGCTCGACTTCGAGAAGGACCCGCCGAAGAACGTCGCCCTCCAGGAGTTCGGCCGAATCGCCCCCGAGGGCGCCCTGGCCGGGAAGCGGGGCCTCCTCGCCGATTCGCTGAAGGCCCCGGGCACGTGGAACAACGTCCTGTGGGTGTCGGAGTGGTTCGCGCCCGGCTACACGTACCACCTGACGCTGCGCTACCGCACACTGGACGCCGGCGAGGGTAAGGCGGCGGGCTACGTGCTGCTGCGCTCGAAGAAGCACGGGCACGGCGAGCACGACCGGGGCTGGCGGCAGTGGAGCCTGCGCGACGAGAAGGCCTCGCTGATCTACCAGCGCATCGAGGTGCCCGATGGCGACGACTACTACCTGATCCTCGGGCTCAAGGGCAAGGCGAAGATGGCGGTGGACGACATCGTCATCCGGCGCGAGCCGCTCGTGCGCAAGCCCATCGCCACGCGCCAGCCCATGGTCCGCACCGACGCCAATCTCGTCTGGCGGGATGAGTTCGACGGCAAGACCCTCGACGCCGCCAGGTGGAACACGCTGGGCGACCACCGGCGCCGCGGCGGATGGTGGCTCAAGAAGCACGCCTATCTCGACGGCAAGGGCCACCTGGTGCTGCGATTCGACCGGCACGGCGACACTTACGGCATGGGGGCCGTCAACACCGAAGGGCGATTCGAGTTCACCTACGGCTACGTCGAGGCCCGCATGCAGAACCCGAAGCAGGAGGGGCACTGGCCGGGCGTGTGGTTGTTCGGCCGCGGCGTCAATCGCGTCGGCGACGACGGCCGAGACGGCACGGAGGTCGATATCGTCGAATGCCCCTGGCGCAAGGACGACCGTGTCAGCCACGCCCTGCACTGGGACGGCTACGGCGACGACCACCGCAGCGAATCGCACACGCCCCGCGTGCCGGGCATCAACGAGGGCTGGCACACCTACGGCGTGGAGTGGTCGCCGGACGGGTACATCTTCTTCGTGGACGGCAAGGAGACGTGGCGCTCGGCGGCCGGCGGGGTGTGCGAGAATCCGCTGTACATCATCCTGTCCGATGAGCAGGGCGGATGGTCGGGCGACCCCGGCAAGGCCGCCCTGCCGGACTACACGCTGATCGACTACGTCCGCGTGTGGCGCGACCCGGCGTGGGTAGCCGCCGACGCCAAGCGTGCCGCAACCCGCCCGGCTGCGAAAAAGGCCGACAGATAGCTGCCCCCGACGGCGGCCGTTCTGTGGCCTCGGGCTCTGAGGCTCAGGCTCGAAGAGGCCGGCATGTGCGCCGCTCGATCGAGCGACACGTGCCACCCGCGCCATGCGGCGGTCGGCGCCCGGCCTGCCCGAAGGAGAATCGCATGAAGCCGTACCGCGCCGGCATCGTGGGGGCCGGGAGCGTCTCGCAACTCCACCTCGAGGGCATCCGGCGGCATCCTGATTGTTTTCAGGTCGTTGCGGTGATGGACCCGAACGAACAGGCCCGGCGGCAGCGGGCCGGCGAGTATCAGGTGCCGCAGACCTACGCGGACCTGGGGAAGATGGTCGCCAAGGCCGACCTGGACGTGGCCATCGTGTGCACGCCGACCCACATCCGCCGGGCGGTGGTGCTGCCCCTGCTGGAGGCGGGGATTCCGGTCTTCTGCGAGAAGCCCTTCGGGGAGACCTACGCGGAGGCGGCTGGCATCGAAGAAGCCTCGCGCCGACTGGGGGTTCCGGTGGCGGTCAACCAGAACTTCCGCCGGCACTTCGCCTTCTCGCTGGCGAAGGAGGAGCTGAGGGGCGGGGGCGTGGGCCGGCCGCTCCATCTGACGCAGCAGTCCAAAGTCTGCCGACGCGACACCGGCTGGCGAAACGACCGCAAGCGCTGTGTCATGAGCGTGATGTCGATTCACTGGTTCGACGGCTACCGCTGGATGCTGGGGCAGGCGCCGACGAGCGTCTACTGCCGCGGCGTCAACTCGCCTCTCGTGGAGGGCGGCGAAGACACAGCCGTCTCGGTCATCCTTGAGTTCCCCAACGGCACGGTCGCCTGTCTCTCGGAGAGCTTCTCCACGCTGGCGCCAATGCACAGTTGCGCTCTGGACTGCGAGAAGGGAACGCTTGACCTGACCATGAAGCGGCTCCGCGTCCACACGGCGCGCGATGAATGTCGCGAGATCGCGAACCCCTACGACAAGCCTGAGGCGACGTTCTTTCTACTCGACGACCTGATGCGGTGCCGGGAGGAAGGCATCGCGCCCGAGACATCGGCGACCGACAACCTCAAGTCCATGGCGATCATGGAGGCGGCCTACCGTTCACTGCACGAGAATCGTGCCGTCGCCATTCAGGAGATTGCTCCGTGAGATTCACCTTCCCGAAGCGACCCGAACGCGCTCTGAGCCCAATCTGCTGCGCTCGCGGTTCGGCGCCGTCGGCGGGCGTCACTCGCCCGCGGCCATCTGCCTCAGCCACCGCGACGAGAGGATGCCCTTGAGCTCCTCCGGCGGGATCGGGGCGATCAGCTCGGCGGGCTTGCCGCGGCTGCGCCCGCCGAACGTGACGTTCCGCCACCGCTTCACGACGTCCGGGTCGCCCAGGCGCAGCCCCCCCGCCGCGAGGTCGTCGAACACCACGTCGGCCAGCGCGAGGTCGCCGAGAATCGCCACCGTGATGCTCTCGGGCATCTCCTTGTAGCCTTTCAGCCGCGACTCGAACCAGTCGTTGTGCCGGCGGTGCCAGCAGATGACCAGCCGGGCCTTCGTGGGGTCCTTCGTGTGCACCACGATCTCGGCCCCGGGCACGATCATCATGCTGTTCTCCCGCCGGGTGACGTCCTTCATGCCGACGGGTGTCTTGAAGCTCACGCCGAAGCGGACGTCCTCGGCGATGGGGTACTCGGCGGTGCCGACCTCCACCCGCCCGGCCACGACGATGTCCATGCCGCCGCCGTAGCGGCTGTTGCCGTAGCCGGAGTCGATGGCGTTGTGGGCCTTTCCGAACTCGCTGCCGGAGTGGAGGCGCAGCACCGCCCGGGGGTAGAGGCGCTGCGTGGACCGCGTGCCGGGCCAGAGCTGGCTGCCTGGGGCGACGATCGTCATGCCGCTGACCATCTGGAAGTCGTCGCTGGAGGACACCGTGCCGATGAACTCGACGGAAACGCCCTCGGCCTTGCGCACGGTGATGTACTGCGACATGCTGTAAGGCCCGCTGTCACGCGGGATGACGTACCCGCCGCGAACCGGCCTGGCCTTCGGCGAGGCGGGCGTCAGGGGGGGGTAGTCGTTCAGAAAGAACGTGTGCTTCCCCCCCGTCAGGATGGTCGTGTAGCGCACGCCGAACGCCCCGCCGCGCGCCACCCACAGGCTGCCCGCCATCGACCGGACGGTCGCCGGGCGGAGCGTGGCCCCGTGCTCGGCCGTCACGTGCCGGCAGTCGAAGATTCCGGCCGGGCGGACGGCGTACGCCACCTGGTAGGCCTTCTCCGCGGCCGGCAGGAGGATGTCCGTGTCCGTGTCGAGCCAGCAGACCTTCAGGTTCGTGCGTTCCACCTCCTTCGGCCAGGGGTCCTTGCCCTCCCCGCCCAGGATGATCCAGTTCTTCCCCTCGTGCAGAACGCCGCTTTTGCCGGGGCTCTTCCAGATGAGCAGGCGCCGGGGCGGGCCCCAGGTCTCGCGGGCGTAGGCGGGCACGCGGCCGGCGGCGGGCACGGCGTCGGGCCAGCGGGTGTGCCCGAGCAGGGCCTTCTCCGCGTCCGTGAGGTCGCGCCTGGGGTTCAGTTCGGCCCGCTTGCCGGCGACGGTCACCGCGTGCAGCAGCGCCTTCGGGAAGCTCCTCAGCGTGCCGCCCCGGGGCGAGTACACCACCACGAAGTCGCCGGTGTCGTGGGCGATCTGCCCGGCGATCTCGCGCCCGTCCACAAGCACGAGGCTCCCCGGTCGCAGCGCGACCTGGCCGACGGCGGCGGCGGCGGTCAGCAGGACCACCGCCAGTGCGGGCGCAAACCGCTGCGAGCGTCTCATCATCGATGCTCCCTTCATTCCCGCGTCGGGGCGGTCTGGGGCTGCGGCGCCCGCCGATGGGCCGGGCACGCGGTGAAGCACCGCTCCACCACAGGGGTGTAACCGCCAGGGCGCTGGATGCGGTCGCTGTTGCGCACGGCCTCGGTGAGCCACTGCGGCGTGATGGTCTGCGGCGGGGTGAAGGCGTTGCGGCATCCGGCGTACTTGCCGCCGGACTCTCCCGTCAGCCCGTAGCGTTTCGAGAAGTCGCAGCGAAGCCGGTCGAGCCGGCCCCACTGGAACTCGCGCCCGCCGATGCGTATGGCGTGCCGGTCGCCCCCGTCGATGGCGGCCATCGGGCACGCCCGCACGCAGGCAAAGCACTTCGTGCACAGCGCCGGCCCGCCGTAGACCTCGTCGGGGGGCAGCGCCGCGTCCGTCACCAGGCACGCCACGCGCTGGCGGACGCCGAACCGCGGCGTCAGCAGCATGCCGTGCCAGCCGATCTCCCCCAGCCCCGCCGCCACGGCCGCGAAACGAGACGACAGCAGGTCGTGGTACCACATGCCCACGCGCGAGCCCAGCCCGCACAGGTCCACCGCCGGGGCGGCGGCGTGGCCCCGGTCATCCAGCAGCCGCGCCACACGCAGCAGGATCGTGTGAAGCTGGCTGACGGCCTCCTCGTGCACGCTGGTGAAGTAGTGGCCGGCCTTGAAGGCGGGCGGGCGGGCGACCTCGTCGATGCTCGCCTCGAGCAGCCCCACGCCGACGACGATGACCGACCGGGCGCCGGGGAGGTGGTCGGCGGGGGTCCTGGCGTCCGGGGGCCCGCGGCGTGCCCGGGGGTTGTACGGATGCCCCTGGCTGCCCCACAGGGCCTTCCGCTGGATGTGCCAGCCCTCGTCCTCGACGACGAAGTATCCGTCACCGGCGAGCAGCTCGCGAAGCCGGGGGGCGGCCTCGGCGATGCGCTCGGCGGGGGCGATGCCCACGAGGTCGGCGCCGGCCTGGCGGGCGAGGCGGCGGACCGCTTCGGCCAGGGCGCCGGGCGAGGCGGCCACGTCGGCCCGCGGCGGGGGCATCACGTGCCTCGATCGCGGCACCGGCGCGGCCGTCACGATGGTCCGCCATACCTGCCGCTCGCCGAACCGCCGCGTCACGGCGCGGTGGTCCTGCGCCTCGTTGTTGTAGATGCTGAGCGAGGTGTTCGCCCGCCCCTCGACGATCTCCCGGCCGCTCTGGTCGCGGGTCTCGCGCTCGGCCAGGCCGCACACCATCGCCGCGTGCTCGCTGTCGACCTCCGACCGCGGCAGGGCCGAGAAGCCGTACCGCTCCTGCATGATCTTGCCGAGCTCGATCTCGGCGCGGGCGGCGTGGTAGTCGGTGTTGAGCGTGCAGTGGGGCGGATAGCCCAGCCCGAACACGACGGCCCCGGCGGCGTCGGGCAGGTGGGCCTTCAGGTCCACGCCCGCGGCGGCGAAGTCCTCGATCGTGGCCGAGCCGATGAAGTCCACGCCGAGCTCTCGCGCCCGGACGAGCAGGTCGTCCAGCATGCGGGCGACGTTCGTCTCGCCGGCGTCGGGTTGCTCGTCGCGGCGGCGCCGCGGCGCCTTGCAGTAGCCGCGGTCGTAGTACCGGCGCGCGGGGGGCATGCAGTCCTTCAGGCACATGCC